>VBLA01000048.1 GCA_005879245.1 Deltaproteobacteria bacterium | reverse complement strand
AGCAAGACTGGCTCAAGACGAACCTCGCGAAGTTCAGCCGCATGCTCCAGGGCCAGAAGGACATGCTCACCGTCGCGAAGCTGATCCTCTCGGAGCTCGCGCCGGTGGTCGCGGCGCAGCACGGTGTCTTCTACATCATCGACAACAGCAAGACGGAGGCGCCGCTCCGGCTGCTGGCGAGCTACGCCTACCGGGCGCGAAAGAACGTCGGCAACGAATTCAGGCTCGGCGAGGGGCTCGTGGGCCAGGCTGCGGTGGAGAAGGAGAAGATCCTCCTCACCAACGTCCCGACCGACTACATCCAGGTCACCTCGGGCCTTGGCGAGGCGCCACCGCTCAACATCCTCGTGCTGCCGGTGATCTTCGAGGGCCAGGTGAAGGCGGTGATCGAGCTCGCCTCGTTCGCCCGCTTCAGCGCCACGCACCAGGCCTTCCTCGATCAGCTCATGGAATCGATCGGCATCGTGCTCAACACGATCGAGGCCAACACCCGCACGGAGGACCTGCTCACGCAGTCGCAGTCCCTCGCCACCGAGCTGCAGGTCCGGCAGCGTGAGCTGCAGCGGAGCAACGAGGAGCTCGAGGAGAAGGCGAAGCTGCTGGCCGATCAGAACGTCGAGGTGGAGCGCAAGAACCAGGAGGTCGAGCAGGCGAGGCAGGCACTCGAGGAGAAGGCGTCGCAGCTCGCGCTCACCTCGAAGTACAAGTCGGAGTTTCTCGCCAACATGTCGCACGAGCTCCGGACGCCGCTCAACAGCCTCCTCATCCTCGCGGAGCAGCTCGGGACGAACGTCGAGGGGAACCTCATGCCCCGCCAGGTCGACTACGCGAAGACGATCCACTCCGCGGGGAACGACCTGCTCAAGCTCATCAACGACATCCTCGACCTCGCCAAGATCGAATCCGGAACCGTCACCATCGACGTTGCGGGCGTCACGATCGCGGACCTCGTCGACTACGTCGAGCGGACGTTCCGGCCGGTCGCCGAGTCGCGGGCGCTCGAATTCACGATCGATCCCGACCCGCGGATGCCCGGGGTCCTCCACACCGACTCAAAGCGACTCCAGCAGGTGCTCCGGAACCTCCTCTCGAACGCCTTCAAGTTCACGGAGCACGGGAGCGTGACGCTCCGGGCGGGCCTCGTACGCGAGGGATGGAACCCGGACAACGACGTGCTCAACAATGCGGCGGCCGTAGTGGTCTTCTCGGTCAGCGACACGGGCATCGGCATTCATCCCGAGAAGCAGCAGATCATCTTCGAAGCGTTCCAACAGGCGGACGGCAGCACCAGCCGCCGGTACGGCGGAACGGGGCTCGGGCTCGCGATCAGCCGCGAGATCGCCCGGGTCCTCGGCGGAGAGATCGCCGTCGTCAGCGCCCCCGGCAAGGGGAGCACCTTCAAGCTCTACCTCCCACAGCTGCATCCGAACGCCCGCTCGGCGCGCGGGAGCGAGGCCCCGCTCGAGATCGAGAGCCGATCCGCCGTACCGGTGGCGGTGGCCGTGGAGGAGCTGACCACCGCCGAGACGTCCGCCGAGGAGGTCGACGACGATCGGCACGACATCCGGCCGAATGATCGCATCCTCCTCGTGATCGAAGACGACGCCGCCTTCGCGCGCGTCCTCATCGACGAGGCGCACGCCCGCGGCTTCAAGGCCGTCGTCGCGACGCGAGGTGCCGCCGCCATCGTGCTGGCCCGCGAGCTACGGCCCCACGCGATCACGCTCGACATCTGCCTCCCGGACGTGAACGGCTGGCGGATCCTGCATGAGCTCAAGCGCGACCTCACGACACGCCACATCCCGGTGCACGTCATGTCGGTCCAGGAGAAGCTCGAGGAGGGGCTCGCCTGCGGTGCCCTTGGCGTTGCCGTGAAGCCGCTCACGCGGGCAGCGCTCGAGGCGGCGTTCGCGCGGCTGGAGGACTGCGTCAACCGGCCCGTGAAGAACCTCCTCCTCATCGAGGACGACCAGGTCCAGCGCGAGCGGCTCGTCGAGCTGATCGGGAACGGGGACGTCCACACGACGGCGGTCACCACCGCGGGCGAGGCACTCGCCGCCCTCAGGGATCAACGCTTCGACTGCACCGTCGTCGACCTCGGGTTGCCGGACATGGACGGGGTCGAGTTCATCGAGCAGCTGCGCCAGGAACCCGAGCACGGGGACAGCCCCCTCATCGTGTACACGGCACGAGACCTCACCTCGCAGGAGCAGGAGCGCCTGAAGCGGATCGCGCAGAGCGTCGTCACCAAGGACCCCGAGGCGCCCGAGCGGCTGTTCGACGAGACGGCGCTCTTCCTCCATCGCTCCATCATGCGCATGCCCGAATCTCAGCGGCAGATGCTCGAGCGTCTGCACGACGTGAACGCCACGCTGGCTGGCAAGAAGGTGCTGCTCGTCGACGACGACATCCGCAACATCTACGCCATGACGAGCATCCTCGAGCGGCACAATATCTCGGTGGTGTCGGCCGAGAGCGGCCGAGAGGCGATCGACCTCCTGCACGGTCTGCCCGGGATCGACGCGGTGCTCATGGACATCATGCTGCCCGAGATGGACGGCTACGAGACCATCCGGGCGATCCGCAAGGAGGCCGGGTTCATGAACCTGCCGATCATCGCGGTCACGGCGAAGGCCATGATGGGTGACCGCGAGAAGTGCATCGCGGCCGGCGCATCCGACTACCTCGCGAAGCCGATCGACACCGAGCAGCTGCTGTCGCTGCTCCGGGTGTGGCTGTCCCACTTTGGGACGGCGGGCGCGAGGACGTGATCACGGGACGAGGACGCACGATATGGCGTCAGACACGCCGAGCATCCTGATCGTCGACGACAGCGCGGACAAGCTCGTCGCGCTCGAGTCGATCCTCCTCGACCTACGCGTCGACATCGTCAAGGCCCGCTCCGGGAAGGAGGCGCTCCGGCGTCTCCTCACGCAAGACTTCGCCGTCGTCCTGCTCGACGTGCGCATGCCGGTTCTGGACGGGTTCGAGACGGCAACCCTCATCCGGGAACGATCGAGGACGGAGCACACGCCCATCATCTTCATCACTGCCTTCGGCGACGAGACGCACGTTGCGCGGGGGTATTCGCTCAAGGCGGTGGACTACATCCTGACTCCGGTCGTGCCCGAGGTCCTGCGCACCAAGGTGTCGGTCTTCGTCGAGCTCTTTCGCGCCACGGCGGAGATGAAGCGACATGCGGACTCGTTGCGGCAGCGTGCGGCGCAGCTCCACCGGCTGGCCTCCTCCTCGCTCGCCATCAACTCCGCGCTCTCGCTCGACCAGATGCTCGCCGTACTCACCGAGAGTGCACGCGAGATCCTCGGCGCGGAGGGGGCGCGAGCGGTGGCGCACGTGGATGAGCGCCGCACTCACCGTGCGGTCTCGGCCGCCTCCGTGATCCCGGATGTGGACGACGGCGACCCGCCGGCTTCCTCGGTCGTGTCCGGGACGAACCGGGCATATCGCACCAACCGGTCGCTCCGTCCGCTCCGGACGGGGCCAGGCGAGGATGGGAACGGGGATGGCAGGCTCCGCACGTACGACGTCCTGGGGGCGCCGCTCACCGGCCGCGACGGGCGGAACATGGGCCTGGTCGAGGTTTTCGGCGACGCCAATTGCGGCTTCACCCAGGAGGACGAGGATCTCCTCGTGCAGCTCGCGCAAATGACCTCGATCGCGATCGAGAACACGCTCTTCGGTGAGGCGCGCGAGGCGAACCGCTTGAAGGAAGAGTTCCTCTCCACGCTCTCACACGAGCTGCGCACCCCGCTCAGCGCGATGATCTCCTGGCTCTGGATGTTGCGCCGGAAGGCACTCGACCCGGAAGCCGCGGCGCGGGCCATCGAGGCGGTGGACCGGAACGCCCGGGCCCAGGCGCGCCTCGTCGACGACCTGCTCGACGTCTCCCGCATCGTGACGGGCAAGCTGCAGCTCGACTGCCGTTCCCTCGAGCTGGGACCGGTCGTCGAGGCGGCAACCGACTCGCTCACGGCCGCAGCGGAGGCGAAGGGCGCGGTGGCCGCGTCGAGGTGCGTCTGCGCCGCGCCGGCTCGAACGTGGAGGCGCGCGTCAGCGACACGGGGCAGGGCATCGCGCCCGGGTTCCTGCCCCACGTGTTCGAACGCTTCCGGCAGGCGGACCCATCGTCGACGCGGACCAGCGGCGGGCTCGGCCTGGGCCTCGCCATCGTGCGTCAGCTGGTGGAGCTGCACGGGGGAAGCGTCGAGGCGCTGAGCGCTGGCGAAGGGCGGGGTGCCACCTTCGTGGTCAGCCTCCCGCTCGCCACCCGTCCTGAGGAGCCGCTCCCGGCATCCGCCGAGGCCGTGCCCGCGGAGGACCCCCCCCGGGCCGAGCCCCAGTGCCTCCTCGACGGGATCCGCGTGCTGGTGGTCGAAGACGAGGTGGACGCGCGAGACGCGCTTTCCGTGATCATGTCCCAGGCGGGCGCCACGGTTACGGCCGTCGGCACCGCGCGGGACGCGCTCAGCAAGCTCACCGCCTGGCGGCCGGACGTCCTCGTGTGCGACATTGGGCTCCCGGTCGAGGACGGCTACGCGCTCATCGGTAAGGTGCGGGCCCTTGGGGTGGATTGAGGCGGTTCGGTTCCGGCAGTGGCGCTCACCGCCTACGCGCAGGCGAGCGATCGTGCGCGCGCGCTGGCGGCCGGCTTCCAGGCGCATGTGGCGAAGCCCTGCGAGCCCGATCAACTCCTTCGCGTGCTCGCCCGGAGCGTCCGGAGGCTGCGCGAAGCGGACCCTCGCACGCTGGGAGCGAACGCTGCGGGAGAGTCCCCCGATCCGTTCTGAGCGTCGCGTGTTCGATCGCACCGTCGTCGCCGCGTGCCTCGGGAGGGCAAATCGTGAACAGCCGGTGTACAGCGGCGAACGGAACCTGCCTGTGCGGCGCATCCCGAGGAGGAGGCGGGGGGCCGTCGCGGCCCGTCTCAGCGGAAAATCGGGGTACGACAGCCGAAGAAGTAACGGAGCGCCCTCGCAGGCCACACGGGATTTGCGCCGTCGACGAGTGGGTAGTCAAGGCGGCGATTCGTCGGAAAGTGTAATTCTTCCGGTGGCCGCATGACCGGGGAGATGCGAGGTGAGAAGGCGCACATCCAGGCTGGCTCTCGATCAGTCTCCTAGATCGACTCGATCGGCTGGATTGGCGCGTCCCCTGCGCAGGGAGCGCCCCGCGCGTCTTGTGCGCGCCACACGCGGAGCTCCCGCGTCCTCTATCGCACACAACGATGGGGTGGTCTTCACGCCGGATATCATGCTGCCGGAACAGTTCCTCTCGGCGTTCCGCGTCGCGGGGCCCGAAGGGCGGCTCATGCTCGCCGTGCTCAAAGACGGGGTCGACTGCTACCGGAAGTATGCGTCGGCGCAGGACCCGGCGGGGCGTCAGATGTTCGCGGACGTGCGTGAGTGGCTGAACTCGGCCGACCGAACATCACCCTTCGCTTTCGAGAACATCTGCGACGCCTTCGAGATCAGCCCGGCCTGGGTGCGGCGCCAGCTCCTCGCCTGGCGCCGTCGCGATCGACACACGCCTCCCCGGAGGGCCGCGATCGCGGCACCTCCACGCGGGGTGCGGAGGAGGGCCGCGATCGCGGTACCTCCATGCAGGATGCGGGCAGGGCGGTAGTGACAGGGCCGGTGCTTGAGGAGCTCCCGGTGGGGTGGAGGTCGCTGTCGCTGCCGCTCTCGCCCGTCCCCGCGCCCACGTACGCCCGGTGGTGAGCCGAGGAAGCTCCCGTCGCTTCGTATCCTCTGGCTAGTCACACGGACGTGCACAATTTCGGGCGCTGGGTGACAGCCATGAACGCGCGCGCGAAGGACCACGGACCGAGTGCAGTCGGGCGAAACGTTAGAGTTCTCTAGCAAACAGGTGACTGGTTCGCTCGAATCCAGGGTAGAAGAAAAACATGTCCAACGCGATATCCCGCGTCACCACGATGTTTTCATGGTCCTTGCTCCCGTAGTGATCGTCGAGTGCCTGCCTATCATGCTACGGCTCGGCACAGCTCCTGCTTGGGAGCCACGGAGGGGGGCGAGGAGGTCGTGACATGATGTTCCAGCAGGGAGACTATGTATACCCGGCCGATCTGCCGAAACGCTTCCTGTGCCGAGTGACGGGGGCACAGAGCTTCGATGTCGGCCAGGGCACCTCACAGATCCTCAGGCTCGAGCCGCTGGCGGGACCGTGGCCTGTAGGGACCCGTCTCATCCGGTTGGACGCTGACGTGGTCTCGGTCCGGACCCGCGGGCTCTCCCGGTCAGGCACGCTGCGGCGCTCGGCCCGCCGGGCGGCAGTCGGCAAGCATGCGCGGCCGGGCGCGGACCAACGCGCGACAGGGTGAACGTCGCGTCTCCGCGCGATGTGCGCAGGCAGCACGCCGGCCCACTGAGAGTGGGAGAAGGCAGTCCTGCCCTCGTCGCAGCCTTGACCACCCGTGCTGTACTTGGTGCTATACTTGTTGTGGACAGCGGCGGGAGGGAATGCCGGTGCACGGGAAGGTGGAGGATCGGAAGAGTCTTCCCACCACGCACCGCGAGGCCAACGGGCACGGCGGATATGGGGAAGGCGGCGCGCGCGGCATGAGAGCGGCATGAGCGGGGAGGGGGATCCGAGCGGTACCGCTCCCGTGCGCACGCCCGACTTCCGGGCGCTCTTCGAGTCCGTCCCGGGTCTCTACGTCGTCCTGACGCGCGACTTCCGGATCGCGGCCGTCAGCGATGCCTACCTGCAGGCCACCATGACCCGGCGCGAGGATATCCTCGGGCGGGGGCTCTTCGACCTCTTCCCGGACAACCCGGACGACCCCCATGCCACCGGCGCGCGGAACCTGCGAGCCTCTCTACACCGCGTGCTGGCGTCGTCGGAGCCAGACGCCATGTTGGCCCAGAAGTACGACATCCGCCGACCGGAGGGCGAGGACGGCGCCTTCGAGGAGCGTTTCTGGAGCCCGGTCAACTCGCCGGTATGCGGTCCGGACGGCGCCGTCGTCTACATCATCCATCGGGTCGAGGACGTCACGGAGTTCGTGCGGCTGAAGCAGCGCGCCGTCGAGCAGGACATGCTCACCAACGAGCTGCGGATTCAGGGCGAGCATCTGGAAGCGGAGGTCTTTCGGCGGGCCCAGGAGATCCAGGAGGCCAACCGCCACCTGCGGGAAGCGAAGGAGCGGATCACGCAGCAGAACGACGAGGTGGCCCGCCTCTTGGCGGGGACCTGGGCGGCGCCCGCGGCGTGGCAGGGGGACGACCCGGCAGCAGAAGCGGTTCACGAGGTCGCCCGGCAGACACGCGAGGCGCGCCGGCGTCCGAGCGCGCCGGCCGCCGTCCGCGGACAGGAGCGCGGCCAGGGTCTCGTACTCGTGGTCGAGGACAATCCGGAGATGAACCGCTTCCTCGCCGAGAGTCTCGCGCCCGAATGCCGCGTGGCGACGGCGTTCGACGGGCGGGAGGGGCTGGAGGCGGTCCGGACGCTCCGGCCGGACGTGATCCTCACCGACATCATGATGCCGACGATGGGTGGCGATCAGTTCGTGCGCGCCATACGCGCCGATCCCGAATTCGACGCGACGCCGATCGTGGTGCTGACCGCGAATGCGGACGAGGATCTGCGCGTCGAGCTGCTCCGCGCGGGTGCGCAGGACTACCTGATGAAGCCGTTCGTCGCCGAAGAGATTCGTGCCCGGCTCGGGAACCTGATGACGCTGAAGCGGGCGCGCGACGTGCTGCGGGAGACGCTCGCCAGCCAGGGCCAGGATCTCGCGGCGCTGGCCGAGGAGGTGAGCGTACGCCAGCCCGGGCTCACCGCCCCGAACCGGGCAAAGGACGAGTTTCTCTCCACCCTGTCGCACGAGCTCAGGACCCCCGTGACGGGCGTGCTCGCGTGGCTCTGGATGCTGCGCCAGGGTCAGCTCGACGCGGAATCTACCGCCCGCGCGATCGAGACGATGGATGGGAGCGTCCGATCGCTCGTGCGGATCATCGACGACCTGCTGGACGTCTCACGCATCACCCGAGGGCAGCTGCGCTTCGAGCTCGCACCCCTGAGCCTCGTCCCGGTCATGCAGGCCGCCGTCGACGCCGTCCGGCCGCCGGCCGACGCGAAGGGGATTCGGCTCGTCACCGTGATGGATCCCGAAGTCGGGCTCGTGCGCGGCGACGCCGGCCGGCTCCAGCAGGTGGCCTCGAACCTGCTCGCCAATGCGATCAAGTTCACGCCCCACGGGGGGCGCGTCGAGCTCCGCCTCGAGCGCCGCGGCTCGGAGGCGCGGGTCATGGTGAGCGACACGGGGGTGGGCATTCGCCGGGAGTTCCTGCCGCGCGTCTTCGAGCGCTTCAGCCAGGCGGATGCCAGCACGACCCGCGACCATGGGGGTCTCGGCCTGGGACTCGCCATCGTGCGCCACCTCGTGGAGTTCCATGGTGGGTCGGTCGCCGCGCAGAGCGCGGGACCGAACCAGGGCGCCACGTTCACCGTCACCTTACCGTTGGCCGGACCGCCGGACGCCGCCATCGCCGCATCGCCACCCGCGCCCGTAGAACCCGCACAGGCGGTATCGGCGCCGACGCTCGCGGGGCTGCGCGTCCTGGTGGTGGATGACGAGGCCGACACGCGCGAGGCGCTGCAGGTGCTCCTCGAGGGCGCCGGTGCGGAGGTGGGCGGGAGCGCGTCGGTCGCGGATACGTTGGAGGTTCTCCGCCACTGGACGCCGGAGGTGCTGGTCGCGGACATCGCGATGCCGAGCGAGGATGGCTATGCGCTTCTCCGACAGGTGAGGGCACGCGAGCCCGCGGAGGGAGGTGACGTTCCCGTGCTGGCGCTCACCGCCTACGCCGGCGCCGAGGATCGGCGCCGGGCGCTCACTGCGGGGTTCCAGGACTACCTCGCCAAGCCCGTCGACCCCCCTACCCTGGTGAGGGCGATCGCCAAGCTCGCGAAGGATCGGCGACGCGCTGAGCGCGGAAAACGAAGGCGCTCCGACCTGCCGCGGGACACCCGAGCGAAGACCATCTTGCTGGTCGAGGACGACCCGGGCACCCGGGAGTACGGCCGCGCGGTGCTCGAGCAGTCCGGATATCGCGTGCGCACGGCGCGAAGCGGGGAAGAGGGACTCCGGGTCTGGGCGGCTCATCGCAAGGAGATCGATCTGGTCGTGACCGACCTGGTGATGTTGCCCGGGAGAGGCGGCGTGAAGGTCTGGCAGACGGTGCATCAGCAGCGCGCCGATGTGCCGGTGATCGTGCTGTCGGGCTACCCGCTCGTCGCGGAGATGCTGGAGGCGAAAAACCAGGGCGTGGTGGAGTGCCTCGAGAAGCCTGTCGAGCCGGAACACCTGGCCGCTGCGGTGCGGCGCGCGCTCGCGCAGGCTGAGGCT
>VBLA01000047.1 GCA_005879245.1 Deltaproteobacteria bacterium | reverse complement strand
GTCATCAGGGAGATGGCGATGCCGACGGCGAGGCGATTCCGCAGGAGGAAGCGGAGGTAGACCTCGATCCAGCGCTTGGGGATCACGAGCGGGTCTCCGACGCGCCCGCCCCGAGACGGTGGAGCCCGCCGCCGTCGATCGTGAAGACGAGACCGTCAGCTCCGACCGCGAGGCCGCGCCCACCCGGGGCCAGCCAGATGGAGCGGATCCATCGCGCCGCGAGCTCGATCGGCAGCGGCTCGACCGTCCAGGTGCTGCCGCCATCGGCGCTGGTCAGCACCGTGCCCGCGTCGCCGACCACCCAGCCCCGCGTGTCCCGCACGAACACGTCGTAGAACGAGCGCTGCTGGACGCGTGTGGCCTGGAGGCCCCAGGTGGCACCGCCGTCCTCCGTGCGGAGGATCACCGCGTCGATGCCGACGGCCCAGCCGCGCTGGGCGTCGGCGAAGTGCACGCCGAAGAGCGTGCTCTCGACCGGCGTCTTCTGCTGGTGGAACGTCCGGCCGCCGTCCTCGCTCACCATGATGATCCCGAACTCGCCCACCACCCAGAGATGATCCGGATCGCCGTAGGAGAGCGCGTAGAGGTTCACGTCTCCCGGGTCAACGCCGGCGTCGAGTGCGCTCTCGGGCAGCTCGACCTCGGACGGAACGTGCGCGACCGCCCACTCCCGCCCTGCGTCCTCGGTGTGCACCATGGTGCCGAAGTCGCCCACGCCGTGGCCCCGCTCGCGGGTCGGGAAGGCGAGCGCGAAGAGGTGCCGCGACGAGCCGGTCGTTGCTGCCGTCCAGGTCGTGCCGCCATCCGTCGTACCGTAGACGCTGCCCTCCTTGCCCGCGATCCATGCGGTGCGGGCGTCGACGCAGGCGACGGCGAGGAAGGGGCGCTTGGTGCCCGCATCCTGCCGCTCCCAGGTGGCGCCGCCGTCCGTGGTGTGGAGGATGCGGCCGAGCTCGCCCACCATCCAGCCGTCCCGGTCGGTCGCGAAGCAGGCGCCGAAGAGCCCCTGCCGCACTTCACGGAGCGCGATCGGCGCGGCTCCCGCCTGCGTCGCGAGGAGCACGAGCGCGAGCCAGATCTGGCGAGGCGCAGGCATTGCGGTCTTTAACCGGGCGGAGTCCGGGGTGTCAAACGCCACCGGACTAGAACACGTACTCCACCTGGACGCGGACGTTGTCGCGATCGCGGAGCGTGCCGATCTGTCCCGTCGGCGGTCCCTCGATGCGCGTGTAGTCGAAGACGTAGCGAAACGGGTCGCGCACGAGCATGACGCCGGGCTGGAGGAGGATCGACCCCTGCCAGTCGTAGAACATCGAGTAGGAGGGGACGACGCGGCCCCCGTAGTACGAGGTGCTCACGTTGAAGGTGTGCAGGAGCTGGTCGTCCGCGAGGTGGAAGAGGCGAGGTCGGAGCTGGCAGGCGCGCGTCCCGCCGCCGCAACCCGTGCCGATGATCGGGATCGACCTGTCGACCGGGATGTTGCGGAACGGCACCGGCAGGACCAGGTCGCCGGGCGAGTCGAAGACGTGCTTGTAGAAGAACTGCGTCGTGAAGAGGAACGTCTGCGCGGGGTTCAGCCACCGGATGAAGCGGTTCACGTCGAGGCCGAGGGCGAAGTTGAACGTGTCACGCTGGAGGACGCGGCCCTCGACGGGTTGCGTGCGGGAGAGGTCGAGGAACCCCGGGTAGACGAAGGGATCGAGGCCACCTTCGATGTTGTTCGCCCGCTGCAGGCGCTTGAAGCCGGGCGACCCGGGGGTCCCGAGCGAATCGGCGCTGTTGCCCTGTCCCTGGCGGTTCAGGGGCTCGCCCTGGAAGTACGCCGATTCGGAGCGCACCACGGCATAGTAGGCGGGCAGCGGGAAGGTGAGCGAGGCGCCGGTGATCGGCACGCGGGGGTTCTTCACGTCGGCCAGGATCTCGTGGCCGAAGCGAGGGGTGTTCGGTGTCCCGCCCGGAAGGCGAAAGCGGACGCCCGGGGTGTCGAGATAGGTGTAGTAGTGGGCGAGGGTGTAGGTGACGTCGTGGTGGTTGAAGACGAGACGGGCGCCGCCGCGGAAGTCGTGGCGGGCCGGGATGTCGAAGCCGAAACGGACGGCCGGATTGGGGAAGCCGAGGCCGCCGGGTTCCCACGGCGATCCCTGCGGGACGCCGGGAAAGCTCGAGGTCTTGTTCCCGAGCGCGCCGAACCCCTCCAGGAAGGCATCGGAGAGCGGCCCGAGCTGGCCGAGACGATAGCTCGCCCGGAGCATGTCGAGAGGGACGCGCCGCTCGTCGAGAGCGATCAGGAAACCTCCGAAACTGGAATCCAGCGGATTGATGTTGTCGAGCAGGCGAAAGACGTCCGTCTCCCCCCAGGCGAGGATCTGACGTCCCACCCGGAGAAAGACGGGACCCTTCTCGACGTCCAAGTAGCCGAGGAAGAACTGGTGTCGCTGCCGGCCGAGGCGGCGGAGTCGCTCGATGCGGCGGTCGATGAGCGGCTCGGGCACCTTGGGGCTCAGGAGACCGGGGACGGTCGGGAGATCGAGCTGGACCGCCCGCAGGGTGTCCCCCTGGTTGCGGAACTCTGAAGGCCCGTAGTCGTAGATCCCCTCGCCCTCGCCGCGGTACTGGAGGCTGTATTTGAGCGAGCTCGGCTGGAGCCAGGCGAAGAGGCGGGCAAGGCCCCGTCCACCGGTGACGAGTCGCGTCATGTCGTGGTCGAACTTCACCTCGAGGAAGTAGCGGTGCTGGTGGACGTGGCCCGGGGCGGAGGCGGGGAAGCTGAGCGGGTTGTCGCTCCCCCCCTCCTGCTCGGTGCCGATACGGGCCGCGGTGTAGGCGCGTAGCCCGAGGCGGATCTCGCCGCGGTCGTCGAGCGAGAGTGCCTGGGCGGCGAGCGGTACCACGGTCACCAGCGCCACCAGCGCGCGCGCCACCGAGCCGGACGAAGAACCTGTCAGCAAGGCGGCGGTTTATAGGAATGCGGTTCGCGCGCTGTCAAGGAAGGTCGCGCGGCGAAACGGGTCGTTGCGGCCGCTTCGCGACTCGCCTATGAGCGCCGGGGAGGGCGCCCCGATGATCGAGAGCCTCCGCACCCCGGATGACCGCTTCGCGGGTCTTCCCGGGTACCCGTTCCCCCCGCACTACATCGAGGTCGACGGGCTCCGGGTCCACTACGTCGACGAGGGGCCGCGCGGGGCTCACACGGTCCTCTGTCTGCACGGCGAGCCCTCCTGGTCGTACCTCTACCGGAAGATGATCCCCGTGCTCGTCGCGGCCGGGCACCGCGTCGTGGCTCCGGACCTGATCGGCTTCGGGCGCTCCGACAAGCCGGTGCACCGCGAGGACTACACCTACCAACGCCACGTCGACTGGATGCGTGGTCTCCTGCTCGGGCTCGATCTGCGCGACGCGACGCTCGTCGGACAGGACTGGGGCGGGCTGATCGGCCTCCGGCTGGCGACCGAGCATGCGGAACGCTTTCCGCGGATTGTCGCGGCCAACACGTTCCTCCCGACCGGCGACCGTCCTCCCGGCGAGGCGTTCCTCGCCTGGCGGCGGTACTCGCAGGAGACCCCGAACTTCCACGTGGGCGGCATCGTGAAGGGCGGCTGCGTGACCGAGCTGAGCGACGAGGTGGTCGCGGCCTACGACGCCCCCTTTCCCGACGACCGTTACAAGGCGGGAGCGCGCCGGTTCCCGATGCTCGTTCCCGCCTCGCCCGGCGACCCCGCCGCCCCGCCCAACCGCAAGGCATGGGAGGTGCTCCGGCGCTGGGAGAAGCCCTTCCTCACCGCCTTCAGCGACCAGGATCCCGTCACCCACGGCGCCGATCGCCTCCTCCAGGAGGAGATCCCCGGGACGCGCGGGCAGCCGCACACGACGATCGTCGGCGGGGGCCACTTCCTGCAGGAGGATCGCGGAGAGGAGCTCGCCCGCGTGATCGTTGACTTCATCCGCCAGACGGCGGGGTGAGGACGCGCCGGCGATACTCGGCCAGGACGACGAGGCCGTCGGGGCAAAAGGGCTCGCGCGCGGTGCGGATCGTCACCTCGTCCACGACCACGAACTCGCCCCGCACGATCTCCTCGGGCTGGAACCGGAAGGGGCCGTCGTGCTCCGCGCGATATGCCATCCCGTGGACGACGGTATCGGCGTCGGCGTAGCGGACGGGAAAGAGCGGCTCGAGCGGCGCCGAGACGCCGAGTTCCTCGGCCAGCTCGCGACCTGCGCCCACCTCGAACGACTCCCCCGCGGCGAGCACGCCCCCGACGGCAACGTCCCAGTGTGCGGGGTAGACGTCCTTCCGCGGCGTGCGGAGGTGGATGAGGAGCTCGCCGCGCAGGTTGAAGACGCCCCGGCTGGTGGCTCACCGCTCCGCTTCCTCGAAGCGCCCCCCCACGGCGGCGAGCTCCTCGGGGGTGTTCACGTTGAGGAGGCTCGTGGCGGCGCCACGCACCGCGCCCAGGTCCGCCTCGTTCACGTAGTCGACCTCGACCGCCGCGAGGAAGTCGCGGACGGCAAGGCGCCCGGCGCGGAGCGCGGCCTCGATCCGCGGCGCACAGCGGGCCGCGTAAATCGCGTGCAGCGGCTCGACGTCGCCCTCCCAGCGGGGGACGACGGCGTCGGCCGTCCCGATGCGGGCGAGGAGAAAGCGGATCACGCCGGTGTCGAGCCCGGGCATGTCGCACGCGGCGACGAAGGCGTGCGGGTAGCGGCTCGCGAGGAGGGCGGTGTGGATCCCGGCGAGCGGCCCACCGCCCGGGAAGCGGTCGGTGACCGTCTCGACGTCGAGCCCACGGAAGCGTTCGGGCCGCTGCGTGGCGACCACGACCTGCGGGAAGAGCTCGTGGAAGAGACGGATCGTGCGAACCACGATCGGCTCGCCGCCGACCGCCGCGAAGGCCTTATCGCGGCCGTGGAGTGCTCATTCATCGGCGGCATCGGAGAGTCAACCGTCGCACATTCGCGTGCAGCAGATCGCGTCGCGAGCGAACGAAGGTCGGGTCTTTCGGTGCCGTGAGAGGCGGTGCCGCCGTGGCACGGCTTACGCATGCTCATCCAGCAGCGGAACGATCGGCGCGATCGACAAGGAGGGGCCCATGCGCGGGAGGACAGCCATGCGAAGCCCAGCTGGAATCGTGGGGAAGGGAACGATCAGGTCGCTCGGTGTGGTGGCCGCGCTGCTCGCGGCGCTGGTGCTCGGCGCGTCCGCCGGGGTGGAACGCCCCGCATTCCTCGAACCTCCCGACCACGTGATGCCTCGCCCGCGTGGGAGTCTGTCGGGATTCGGCAACCCGCTGCTCATGGCCCCGGACGATCTCGCAGTGTTCTCTACCGGGCAGGAAACCTTCATCGAAGTGGAAAGCCTTCCGCAGCTGGGACCGCTCTTCAACAGCCGGTCCTGTGCCACGTGCCACTTCCAGCCGGCGCTGGGTGGCTCGGGCTCGTTCATCAACGAGATTCGCATCCGGAACAATACCCGCCCGGGTCCGCTCCAGATCTTCGCATCCGACAACATCCTCCGCCTCGGACCGCAGACACAAGGGGGCCAGCCGTTCTTCCAGAACGGCGTCGAAGCGTCACCACTTGGCTGTCAGATCACGTCCGCGGGGTGCAACCTCTCGCCCTGCCAGCTCGAGCTCATGGCCCAGACGGGCTGGTCTCCGGGCCTGCCGATCTGCGACCCGACGAGCGCCGACTTCGCGAGCGGGCACAATTGCACTGCCGAGCGGCAGGCCACGCCGCTCTTCGGTTTCGGCCTGGTCGAAGCGATCTCGGACCACACCTTCGTCGAGATCGCAGCGCACCAGCCGGCCGCCCTGCGGGGCGTCGTGAAGCAGGTGACCGAGCTCGGCGCCGTCCGCGTCGCGCGCTTCGGCTGGAAGGACGACGTGGCGACCCTGCGCGGCTTCTCCGGCGACGCCTATCTGAACGAGGTCGGTATCAGCAATCCCGACTTCCCGAACGATCGCAGCACCTGTGCTCTCAACAAGACGCTGTCCGGCGTGCTGCTGGACGCGGATGACGACCCTGAGGACCAGCCCGACGCCGAAGGACGCGCGGACGTCGACCGGTTCGTCGATTTCATGCGCGGACTGGACGCACCGCCGACGCTCCCCCAGAGCACCGACGCCCGCGCCGGGCAGGGCCTGTTCGCCGCGATCGGCTGCGGTGGCTGTCACGTCGCGAGTATCCGGACGTCTTTCAACCCCGCGGCTTTCGTCCCGCCGACGACGGGCGGTGTGCTGCTCTCTCCCACCCTCAACTTCGTGCTGCGGAACCGGACCATCCATCCGTATTCCGACTTCCTGCTGCACGACATGGGGTCGCTCGGCGACGGTATCACCTCCGGCGCCGCGGGTCCGATGATGATGCGCACGGCCCCGCTGTGGGGTGTGCGGGCCAAGTCGCGGCTGCTGCACGACGGACGCGCGGAGGACATCGCTGGGGCGATCCAGTTCCATGCCGGCCAGGCGGCTGCGTCGCGCGACGCGTTCCTCGGGTTGACGCCGGCCCAGCAGCAGCAGGTGCTCGACTTCCTCGGCACGATCTAGCTAGCGCCCGCGCCGCGCCCTCCGCTCCCGTTGACAGCCGGGGGCGAGGGCGCGACAGTCGGAGGGCTCCCCATGGACCCGTGGGATGCCGATGCCCTCGAGCGGGCGGCCGAGTGTCTCGCCCGTGCGCGCTATGCGATAGCGCTCACGGGCGCCGGTCTTTCGGTCGAGAGCGGCATCCCGCCCTTCCGGGGCCCGGGCGGCCTCTGGACGAAGCATGGCGAGCCGCCGATGGACGGCTACCAGCGCTTCCTGCAGAACCCGCGCAAGGCATGGGAGGAGCGCCTGAACCCGGCGGGGCCCATGCGCGAGCTGTGGGAGGCGCTCGCCGCCGCCCGCCCGAATCCGGGCCATGACGCGCTCGTCGAGCTCGAGGAGCTCGGCGTTCTGAAATGCACCATCACACAGAACGTCGACAACCTCCACCGCGCCGCCGGCAGCGGCCGGCTGATCGAGATTCACGGCAACGCGACGCTCATCCGCTGCATCGAGTGCGTGGCGCGCTACCCGCGTGAGACGATCGACTTCGCCGAGCTCCCGCCCCGCTGTTCGCGCTGCCACGGGATTCTCAAGAGCGATACCGTCTCCTTCGGGGAGCCGATCCCGCCCGACGTCCTCGATCAATGCTTCGAAGCGGCCGAGCTCGCCGACTGCATGCTGGTCGCCGGCACGTCGGCGACGGTCTACCCGGCGGCCCAGTTCCCGATCTCGATCCGGCAGCGCGGTGGTGATCTCGTCGAGGTGAACCCCTACGAGTCCGAGATCACCCCCCTCTGCCGCTACTCCCTCCGGGGCCCAGGCGGCGAGCTCCTGCCACGCCTGGTCGAACAGGTACGCCTACAGCGATAGACGGTGAGAAGTTGTCGAGCGCGGCTCAGCCGCGCTCGATACCACCCGAGCGCGCAAAGCGCGCGAGCACCGCACGGGCCCGCGGGAGCTCATGGCCCCGGGAAACCGACCAGCGACTGTGCCCGCCCACGCCTGTCGAAGCTGACGCTCCGGCCGGGCGCGGCTGGGGCTCGCCGTTGCTCGGCGCCGCCGCCGGGGCCGCCTGCTCGGCCTGCGCGGCGGCGAGGGCGGCCTGGGTCTGCTCGAGCTGCGCCAGCAGCGTCTCCACGCGCTCCTCGGTCGCGACCAGGCGTTCGGTCAGGTCCTCGATGTGGGTGAGAACGTCACCCAGGCGTTCGATGGCCTCCGTCTGCGCCTGCGTCACCCGCTCCTCGGGTTCGTCTCGCTTCTTGCCGGGGACGAGTGCCAGGTCCTCGCTCTTGGCGACGACGATCTCGGGCTTGCCGTCGCGCGTCTCGATCTTGCCGTGCACGCGCACTCGCCTGCCGCTGTAGCGCTTGTCGAGCTCACCCGGCGGGAAGACGTCGAAGCTCGCGGCCTGGATGACGGCGGTGAAGCCGTTGAAGCTCGGCTCGAATGCGAGCAGGCACGAGGGCGGCGAGCAGTGGACGCCGAGCACCCGCCCCTCGATCGTGGTCTCCTCGCCGACGTGCTTCGCCGCCTGGTCCCAGGGGATCGTCGTCTCCGCTTTTGCCACCGCACAGAGTACGACGGCGAGCACGAGAAGGGAGCAGCTCCCTCTCATGCAGCCTCTTCACCTTGACCGGATCGGAGCCGAGCTTCTATAAGAACGACCCGTTACACTGACCCGGCCCCGAAGTCCATCGCGATCCGCCATGTCCGAGTACACCGGCCCGCTTCCCGTTCCGACACCCGAGACGCGTCCCTTCTGGGAGGCCACCCGTCGCCACGAGCTCCTGCTCCAGCGCTGTCGCGCGTGCGGCCGTCATCACTTCTATCCGCGCGGGGCCTGCCCGCATTGTCTCTCGGCGGACCTCGAGTGGCAGCGGGTGAGCGGTCGCGGCTCGCTCCACACCTTCACGGTCGTGCACCGGGGCGCGCGGAACTTCCCGCTGCCGTCTCCCTACGTGCTCGCGGTCGTCGAGCTCGAGGAGGGGCCGCGGCTCATGACCAACCTGGTCGGCATCGAGGCCGACCCCGCGCACATCCGGATCGGCATGCCGGTCGAGGTGGTCTTCGACGACGTGACGCCGGACATCGCGCTGCCGCGCTTCCGCCCCGCAGCGACCGCTTCCTGACATGAGCGCGGAGCGCCGCCGGATGCGGGGTCGGGTTGCGATCGTGGGCGCGGCCGAGGCGGACGAGCACGGCAAGCTGCCGCACAAGTCGGCCTTCCAGCTCCACGCCGAGGCAGCGCGGAACGCGCTGGCCGACGCGGGCCTCGGGAAGGACGATGTCGACGCGGTCTTCAGCGCCGGGCTTTGGATGGGCTCGGAAACCGCGGAGTACCTGGGCATCCGGCCCCGCTACGTCGACGGTACCCAGATCGGCGGGTGATCGGCATGCCGGGCACGCGCTTCGGCGCGGACTCGTTCCGGCTCCAGTTCGAGGTGCCCTTCGGCCTCGCCGGCCCACCGACCGGCTACGCGCTCGCCGCCGCGCGGCACATGCACGAGTTCGGGACGACCAGCGAGCAGCTCGCCGAGGTCGCCGTCGCGACGCGCAAGTGGGCGACCCTCAACCCCCGCGCCCTCAT
>VBLA01000046.1 GCA_005879245.1 Deltaproteobacteria bacterium | reverse complement strand
CGGGGCGTCCACCGACTGCGATCCGACGGGTCCCGGAGAGCACGCAGCCGAACGTCGAGCTCGTCGTGCGCCTCGGTGTCGTGCGAACCGATCAGCGTGAGCACGAAAGAGCAATCGAGCAGCTCTCGTACTCGCAGGAACTCATCGACGATGCCATACGCTCCGGTGTCGAGGCCGTAGGCCGCGTGGAACGCTTCCACGTGGTCGCCTGAGAGGCCGAAGCGTCGGTGACGGACGACGACGCTCGCGACGTCCCAAAGCGCTGGCCCCACACCGGACAGATCGAAGTCGATGAGCACGGGACCATCGGCAGTCACGATCACATTCGTGGGATCGCCATGAACGAGGCCAACGCTCGCGACAAGCGAGCTGTCTTCGAGGATCCGCTTCGCCCGGACGTACGCCGCAGAGAGCACCTGAGCCCGCTCCGCACGAGCGTACGAGGCGGCGCCGTAGCGCTCGATGCGCGTTTTCACCACGCTGAGCGGATCCCAGAGGGACGCCATTCCAGCGGGCGGCGTCAGGGCGTGGAGCCGCCGGAGCGTCTCACCGAGCCATCGCCAGTCGAGGGCGGCGCCGGTCGCCTCGACGAACGGCCAGAACGTAACCGGACCTGTCGTCGTCTCGATCGCACAGTCGGCGACCGCGTCGGCGGGTGGCAGTACCGGCAAGCCTGCCTGGTGAACGTATCGAGCAAAGCGCATCTCCCCCTCGAGGCGGTCCCTCGGCGTCCCCGGCCTCGCGATCCGGGCGACGAGCCCATGCGCCGGAAGGGCGATGACGGCGCAGTGCCCGATGCGCAGCAGGCGCTGCCCCTCCGTGCTCAGGCCGAGCAGGCCCGCCGCTTCGCAGAGCGCGACCTCCGGCCATCCGCTACCGGACATTCGGATTGCGGAGCAGTGCCAGCACGGGTTGCAGCGAATGCTCCGAACGATCCTCGAGCTCGCGGGTCACGAACTCGAGAAGCGCCCGCTCGTGGTTCGTGATGTGCCGTAGCAGATCGCCGACCTCGCGGCCGGAGGACTCCAACGCCTCGGCTCGCTCGAATTCCGTAACGAAGCGCTCGAGCTCCCGGCGGAAACCCTCCATCACGTCTCGCCAAGGAACACGCGAGAGACGCCGCGCATCGGCTTCGCCCCGCTGTACGCTCGCCGACGATCCGGGAATGACGATGCCGGCCCGGTCCAGGACGGCCGTGATCCGTTCCTTGGTTTCGCGCTCCAACCTGGCGAGCACGCGCCACTTGTGCCGTCGATCCTCGTCGGTCGTGCCCGTGGCCAAGGCTCCGAAGAGGCTCTCGCCGTACACTTCCCCGTCATGACGTCGAAGGAGGTACGCCCTGCATTCGTCGCTGGTCATCGCACTGCGACGGAGTGTAGCGGTAGCCCCCGCTTCATCCGTTCTCTCCTCCGACTGCCGAGCATGGCGCTGCGTCGTTCGGCGACGATGGGGCACGCATCGATCTCCACGCACCCGCACTCGATTCCTCGGAGCAGCAGGCGTTTCATGGTCCGCCCTCGAGCGATGAGCGCGTCGACGTCAGCGAGCTTCTTTCGCGCGAGCGAAGCCCAGCGCGCCGATGGTTCCGCAGCCGGACCGATTCCGCGCAGGAGCGTCCGGATCTCCGCGAGGGAGAATCCCGCCTGCTGCGCGACCTCGATCGCCGCGAGGGCGGTGAAGACGTCATTCCCGTAGCGCCGCCATCCGCTCACGCGCGCCGGCTCCGGCAGCAGGCCGCACGCCTCGTAGTAGCGGATCGCCGAGGGTCTCAGCCCCGCGCGCCGCGCGACGTGTCCGATGGAGAAACCGTTCGTCGCCTGCATCGCCCGCCTCCTTTGTGCTGCGTAGCTCTTCAACTGGACTCGAGGTCAAGTTGCGCCGCGGCGCCTTCCGCCCTTGACCTAGACTCCACTTGAAGACCTACCCGTGCTCCAAGGAGGAGACCACATGGAGGAAGCCATGTCAGCTCGGCGCGAGTCCCCGATTGCATGTATTCTGGAGCCGTTCTCGCCGGCGGAGCGTGCGCGTTGGGAGGAGCTCGGGACGAAATGGCGAGCCAGCGTGCTCGAGATCAGAGAGCTGCCAGACGGATACGCCCTCCGCATCCCGTCGGACGCGGCCTCGGTCCTCGCCGTGGCCGAGTGGATGACGCTCGACCGCGTGTGCTGTCCGTTTCTCGGCTTCGCGCTCGAGATCGAGCGTGAAGGCGGCCCCGTGTGGCTGCGCTTGACCGGGCGCACCGGGGTGAAGGAGTTCATGCAGCAGGCGGCGGGTCGCTGAGAGCACTGTCCGTGCGCCCGTACAAACCGGCGAGGGGTCGTGGATGAAAGAGCCACACAGGGAAGGAGTAGCGATCCGCTCTGACCCCGAGTCATGCGCCGCCGCCCGTGAGGGCGGAGGTGAAGCGTTGACAGGGGCACGTACAGGCTGGGTATTCCGGCCCGGGGTGAGTGCGAAGGTCCGCGCGCGCCGCACGGCCCAACCGCGCTGGGCCGTGGCCCTCGCCGACAAGGCGCAACACCGGCTCTGCCGGCGCTACGCGCGGCTGGTCGCGCGCGGCAAGCCCACCACCAAAGTGATCGGCGCCATTGCCCGCGAGCTCGTCGGCTTTCTCTGGGCCGCGCTCTACCTGCGCGAGCACGCCGCCGCCTGATGCCGCAGCCCGCATACATCCCGGACGCTCAGGGCGCTGGATGACGCGCGGACGATCTGGAGAATCCGCGATCGGACTACGCGCTCAGCCTGACACCACGGCCCAACGCGCGTTGCTAGACAGCGGCTTCTCCCGACGAAGCACGGTCATGCGGCTCGGCGTCGATCCCTCGGCGCCACCCGCGAATATCAGAGTGACTCGTCGTCGAGAATCTCGCGTCGTCCGGCGCCCTGACCACCCGCGATGCTTACGACGGAGGGACCAACGACGAACTCGTCCCACACACGATTGACAACGGTCGTTCCATATCAGTCCGACTTCGCCTTGAACTTCCCTGCGTTGTTCGTGAGCGGCGTCGTGTAGACGGCCTCCCAGCACACGCCGCTCCCGGCCGAAAGCTGGACCCTCACAGGCGGGCCGAGCGGCAGCCCGGAAAGAGGAAGGTTCGTGCCTTTCCCCTTGATGAGGAGCTTCGCGGCTCCGGCGCCCGCCCCTCGCGCCGAGATCGTCGCCAAGCCGTCCGGGGTGAGCGCCGGATCCGCGTACACGAAGCCGGTTGTCGTGCCCGTCCAGCAGGGGCGCGCGCCGCAGGTCCCGCCCGCGGGTGCATTCGACGCGAGCCTGAGCGTCGGCGTAGCGCCCGATTGGTCGTAGAGGCAGAGCTGATAGTTCGTCGTGGCGACCGGATCGCCGAAGTCGGCCTTCGTCGTCGCGGCACCGCCCGCCCACTTCCAGAGGAGAGCGTCGAGGGTGTCGGGGGTGCGGTCCTTGAGCAGCAGCAAGGCCCGCCCCGGGGCTGCCGGCTTGCGACAGCCGGCCAGCGGTGTGGCGGGGCATGGCGGAGGGGGCGGTGGCGGGGGAGCGGCCGCGACATACGACAGGCTGAGGTTCGAGAGCGTCGGGGGCTGGCACGTCGGGCACTTGCCCGGACTCTCCACCGTGTGGAGGCTGTCCACTGTGAAGGCGTTGCAAGCGAGCCGGATGTCCGTCGCCACCACGCGGCCCGAGCCGTTGGCGAGCTCGGTCACCGGTGCCTCGAGCGTGATGGCCGCGTCCTCGTGCAGCACCGCGGTGCCGCCGGTGGCGATCGTCACGGTGCGCCCCGGCCCGACGCCGAGGATCGCGCCGTTCCCGGTGCTGACGCGGTTCGCGCGCACGCCCGCCTGATTGAAGACCTCGAAGCCGATGTCGACCGCCACGGGGGCGAGGTTGGTA
The DNA here is from genome assembly GCA_005879245.1 of Deltaproteobacteria bacterium. Classification (GTDB taxonomy): domain Bacteria; phylum Desulfobacterota; class Binatia; order DP-6; family DP-6; genus DP-23. The sequence continues at coordinate 279 of VBLA01000046.1, read as the reverse complement.
CAGATGACATCCGTCTCGATCGCGTCGCTCTTGATGACCCCGGGCACGAGGGCGACCACCTGCGCCGCATGCCCGTTGAAGGTCGGGACTGGCGTGTCCGTTACGCCGGCGTGGGCGTGTGCCCCGAGGCCGAGCGTGGCAGCCACGCCGAGGAACGTAGAGAGTAGCCTCATCACAGCCTCGGGGCTATGGCAGCTTGATGAGCTGCAGCTGGGCAAGCGAGGGCGGCGGGAGCGAGGAGACGGCCGGGTCCTGGACCGTGTGCAGCTTGTCGGCGAC
>VBLA01000045.1:4436-7546 GCA_005879245.1 Deltaproteobacteria bacterium | reverse complement strand
TGATCGCCACGCCCGTCGCGGCGAGTGTGCTGCCGCCGATCGAGGTCGAGCTCACGCTCGGACAGCCCGTTCCCGCCGGCGACGGCTACGACCTGGCCGGCGTCGTCGTCGCCGACGTGCCCGTCGCGACCGACAGCGGCGACGTCGCGAGCCTGCGCATTCGCCTCGTGGTCAAGGACGGCGAGGCGCGCGTCGCACCCGAGGAGATGACCATCGACGCGCCGCCGATCGGCCACCCGATCCGGCGCGACGTGCACGTCCACGTCACGGCCCTGGCCGATGTCGAGGTGACGGCGTACGCCGAGACCTACGACGCCGCCGGGGACAAGATGTGGAGCAGGGCCGACAGCGCCTTCGTCCTGGCGACCGGCGACGACGTCCGGGTGGGCAGGAGCAGCGCAGCCGACCTCGTGCGCGAGCACCTCCACGCGGCGGTGGCGCGTGGCGCCATGACGCCCGACGGGGCGACGGCCGCCGAGGCGGCGTTGCTCCGCGGCCTGCGGCCACTCCCGGGCACCGTGACCTTCACGCCGCGCGGCGCCGAGGTGGTCACACCGCACGCCGTCGTCGCGACGACGGACGTCAGCGGGAACGCCAAGTACGTCGTGCGGAACGGCACGACGGCCGCCGGGCCGTACCGGAACATCGTCGGTGCGCAGGTCCAGTTCGTCGACCGGCAGCCGGGCGGCGACGTCGTCATCGGCTCGACGACCACGACGGACAGTTCCGGCAACTACTCGGCCGCCGGCGTGCCGGGGCAGCGTGTGGACAGCTCGGCCGTCAACCTGGTCGTCCAGGTGCTCTCCTTCTCGACGCCGGCGAAGGTCGGGCCGAAGGGGCAGCGGGTGAACGTATACGTGGCCGAGTCGGCGCCGCAGGTGGTGGGCAGCGCGACGACCACCGCGAACGTCATCGCCGGGCCGGAGGCGCCGACCGCGCAGATGGCGTTCTCGATCTTCGATGCGATCACCGTCGCACACGACTTCCTCCAGACCTTCGACTCCCAGACCGGCGTGGGCAACAACCCGGACGGGACCCCGCTCGTCTTCATCGAGTACCCGGGCGACAACGCCAACGGCTCGTTCTTCTCGCAGTCGGGCGACGCGCACCTGAACATCGGGCAGAACCACGCCTTCGACTGGGACGTGCTGACGCACGAGTACGGGCACTACGTCCAGTTCCTGAACGGGACGTCGGTGGGCGTCGGCGGGCAGCACTTCATCACGGGCAACAACACGGGCAACAACTGCCTGGCGACGAGCGGCGGGATGTGCACGACGCCGCGGGCGTCGGCGCTGACCAAGGACCAGGGTGACAAGCTCGCCTGGGGTGAGGGCTGGCCGACGTTCTTCGGGACGAACCTGCAGATCGCCGTGGGCGCGGCGTCCTTCGGCGTTCCCAAGGCCGGCGACACGCGCTACGACGATACGGCGAACGCCTTCGGCTACGACCTCGAGGGCAACACGAGCCTGGCGCGGGGCAACGGCGAGGACAACGAGCTCGCCGTCCAGCGCACCCTCTGGGATCTCGCCGACACACCGATGGACGAGTCGGACGAGATCACCTTCGGCACGGCGGCCATGTGGTCGAACACGATCGGCGGCACCAAGCCGATCACCCTCTCGCAGTTCTGGGGCGTCATCAACGGCCTGGTGCCGCCGTCGGCGGGCTTCTACAGCACGGGGAACGCGACGGAGAACCTGATCAAGTACGGTGCGATCTCCGGCGACCACGGCGTGGGCCCGCTCGCCAGCGCGCCGGTCGACAACGCGCCGGTCGATGCGGGCACCCCGCCCACCTTCAAGTGGAAGACGCAGGGGGCCGGCGGCAGCCCGAACCCGATCGGCATCTACGGACCGAGCTACCACCTGAACAAGTTCAAGGTGAAATTCTACGACGAGAAGTTCCAGACCCTGATCTTCACGTCGCCGGAGATCGTCAAGAACGGCACGACCGACACCGACGGCGAGTACACGCCCTCCCTGGCGGACTGGCAGACGATCCTCGCCGGCGCCGACCTCGTGAAGTGGACCGTCGAGGGCACGTCCGACAGCCCGGCACCGACGACCGGCCCCTACCACAGCAAGGCGCGCACGCTGAACGGCGTGAACATCGCCTTCGTCATCGATGACACGGGCAGCATGGGCGACGAGATCGAGCGACTTGACGGCGATCCAGAACGTCGTGAACGGCCTCTCCGCGGGCGGCGGCAACGACTGCCCGGAGTCCTCGGCCGAGGCGCTGCTCGCGGCGTCGAAGGACGTCGTCGGCAGCTTCGCGAGCGCCAGCGGCCGGAAGGGGAAGATCCTGTTCGCCACCGACGCCTCACCGCACGCCGGGTACAGCCTGGCCGGCATCGAGTCGACGATCCAGAGCAAGGGCATCGACATCGTCGAGCTCGTGACCGGGGACTGCGTCGGGTTCCTCTCGAGTCCCGCGGGACCGTTCGCCACCCCGCGGAGCCCCGACGCCGACCACGTGTGTGCGGCGGCACCGAACCGGAAGACGAAGACCTGCGAGGCCATCGTGCCCGACGTCGAGTGCATGCCCTGCGCGGTGGGTGGCGGCGGCGGGCCGGCGGACGCGAGCAACTTCGCGACCTCCGGCGACGGGCCGACACCCAGCACCACGCAGGCGTTCCCGGAGATCGCCGCGGCGGTCAACGGCATCGTCGCCTTCCATCCCGAGGCCAAGTCGGGTGACCTGACGGCCCTCGAGTCGATCCTCACCAACTCGGCCCTCGGCGCGGTCATACCGCGCGTCTTCCACGCCAATCCGGACACGGTTCCGGACGGCTCGACCGTGAACGTCGCCATCACGGGCGGCAACACGAACTGGGGAGCCGGGACCGCGCTCGCCGTCTCGGGTGACGGCGTGACGGTCAACTCCGTGACGGTACAGTCGCCGACCTCCCTCCTGGCCAACCTGAGCATCGCGGCCGACGCCACCCAGAGTGCCCGCGACGTCACGGCCACGACGCCGCTCGGCGCCTCGAACGAGGTGGCCATGGGAACGAACGTCATCGTCGTCGGGGCCGCTGCGGCCTTCCCGACGGTGACCAGCGTCCAGCCCTCGACGGTCGCGCAAGGATCGACCGTCGACATCGCCAT
>VBLA01000045.1:0-4352 GCA_005879245.1 Deltaproteobacteria bacterium | reverse complement strand
GGCAGCGAGCAGGCAACCGAGTTCGTCCCCGGCCCGCTGACCGTCGTCTCGTCGGCCGCCGCACTGGGGGGCGGGCCGAGCATCGCCTCGATCAGCCCGACCCTTGGCGCCCTCGGCCAGACGCTCGACGTCGCGATCGTCGGCCAGAACACGAGCTTCGCCGACGGGGTCTCCACCGCGAGCTTCAGCGGCTCGGGCATTACCGTGCAATCGACGCAGGTGACCGACGCGACGCATGCGTCGGCCCACATCGTGATCGCGAACGACGCCGGCCTGGGTTTCCGCGACGTTTCAGTCGAGACGGGGCCCGAGCAGGCGACTCTCCGCACCGGCTTCCAGGTGGTCGCCACGCCGCCCGAGGTGTGCGGAAACTGCACCGACGACGACGGGGATGGAATGGTCGACTACGAGGACTCGGACTGCTGCTCGGCGCCGGCCTCGATGACGATCAAGGCCTTCAAGTTCAAGGTCAGCAAGACGGGCAAACCCTCGCCCCTGACCATCGGCATCAGCGTGCCCATGGCGGGCATCGACCCCACGAGCAGCGACGTGGAGCTCCAGCTGAGCAACGGGAACGGCGAGGCGTTCTGCGCCCTCCTGACCCACGGGGGTTGGTCGAAGAAGAAGAAGAGCTTCAAGTTCTCCGACAAGACGGGGGCCGCAGGCGGGCTCTCGATCGGCGTACTGAACTTCAAGAAGAAGGGCGCGATCGCCAACCTGGTGCTCACCGGGAAGCGGATCGACCTCTCGCGCTTCACGGACCCGTCCTACACGGCGACCCTCCGCATCGGGAGCCAGTGCGCGACGGGGAGCAAGCGAAAGGGCCACTAGCTCAGGGCGAGAGCCTGAGACCGCCCAGGACCGCCTCGAGGGCCGACCGTCGGTCGGCCCCGAGGCGGTCGCTCTCCCCTTCCGCCGCCAGGCGGACCAACCCATGCGGCCCCGGCACGAAGACGTCGCGGGCCGCGACCAGCACGCCCGGGTCGCTGCCGACGGCGTGCTCGCCGTCGCACGCGATTGCGCGCGCGCCGGCGACGGTGAGCGTCTGCTCACGCCCGCGACAGACCTGGCGAGGCGCGTCGGCGGGCGCCGAGCCCACGAGGACATCCTGGTAGCGCGGGTTGTCGGCGGGCTGCCCCACGCCGCGGGCCCGCTCCTGCGTCCGGGGCGAGGCGATACCGAGGCGCCAGCCGTCGGCGGTGAGCGGCGTGACGCGCCAGCCGGCGGGTAGCGTGAGCGTCACGCCGAGCGCGGGATCGCGGTGATGGACGTCGGCGCCGTCGGCGAGCGCACGGCACGCGCCGAGCACCAGCGCGAAGGCGGCGAGGCGCCCCCGACGCGTCACTCGCTGCCCTGCCGGAGACCGTACTTGCCGATCTTCTTCTGCAGCGCCCGGACCGAGATGCCGAGGTGCCGCGCCGTGCGCGTGCGGTTGTCCCCGTGGCGGCGGAGCTCCTGGAGAATCAAGAGCTGCTCGATGCGGTCCAGACGCTCGCGCAGCTTGCCGTCGCCCTCGGCGACGGCGGCGAGCGCCTCGTCGCCCGAGACCTCGCCCGAGAGATGCGCGAGATCGATCGTCTCGCCGGGCTCGGCGAGCGCGACTGCCCGCTCTATCTCGTTCCGTAGCTCGCGGACGTTCCCCGGCCAGCCGTAGCGCTCGAGCGCGCTCAGCGCGGCGGGCGTGAAGCCACGCAGCGTCTTTCCCGCGGCGGCGTCGTACTTCTCGAAGAAGTGCTGGACGAGCAGCCGCACGTCGCCCTGGCGGGCGCGGAGCGGCGGGAGCGGAACGGGGAACACGTTCACGCGGTAGAAGAGATCACGCCGGAACCGTCCGGCCTCGACCTCGGCCTTGAGGTCGCGGTGGGTCGCGCAGATGAGCCGCACGTCGACCCGCACCGACTCCGACGCGCCCACGGGGCGCACGATCCCGTCCTCGACCACGCGCAGCACGTTGGCTTGCATGGTCGGCGACATCTCGCCGATCTCGTCCAGGAAGATGGTGCCCCCGCTCGCCTCCTCGAAGACGCCGCGGCGATCCCGCAGCGCGCCCGTGAACGCCCCCTTCACGTGACCGAAGAGCTCGCTCTCGAGCAGGCTCTCGGGCATGGCGGCGCAGTTGACGGCGACGAACTTCCGCGCCCGCCGCGGGCTCGTGTGGTGGATGCAGCCGGCGGCGAGCTCCTTGCCGGTGCCGGTCTCCCCCACCAGCAGCACGTTCGCCTGCGACTGGCCCGCCTTCTCGAGCAGCCGGAAGGTCTGCTCCATGGCCGGGCTCGCGCCGATGAGATTGCCGAGCTTGTAGCGCTCACCGACCTCCCGGCGGAGCACCCGGTTCTCGGATTCGAGGTTCTCGTTGGCGGTGCGGAGCTCGCCGACCAACCGGACGTTCTCCGCCAAGAGCTGCGCGTTCTGCGTGCGCAGGCGGTAGGTCTCCATCGCCCGCCGGATGAGCACGGCGAGCTCGCGGTTCTCCCACGGCTTGGTGATGAACTGATAGACGCGGCCGGTGTTGATCGCCTCGAGCAGGCTCTCGATGTCGGCGTAGGCCGTGAGGAGGATGCGGACGACGTCGGGTCGCTCCGCCGCGATGCGCCCGAGCAGCTCCGTGCCGACCATCTCGGGCATCCGCTGGTCGGCGACCACCACACCCACCTCCTGCTCGGCCAGGCGCGCGAGCGCCTCCTCGCCGGAGCGCGCCGTCAGGACGGGAAACTCGCCGCGGAAGAGCTGCGGGATGAGGGCGAGGACCTGGGGCTCGTCGTCGACGACGAGGAGCGCGGGGCCGGGGGGAGCCTCGGCCTCGCTCACGCCGGCTCCGCGACCGCCGGGGGCGGGTCGAGGGGCAGGCGGACCGTGAACGTCGCGCCCGTGCCCGGCGCACTCGCGACCTGGAGGTCGCCGCCGTGGCGAGCGACCAGCGAGTGCGCGATGGCGAGCCCGAGGCCGGTCCCCTGCCCTGCCTTGGTCGTGAAGAACGGCTCGAAGACGCGCTCCTGGATCTCGGGCGCGATGCCGGGACCGCTGTCGCGCACCGCGACGAACACGTCCCCGCCCTCCGCATAGGTCCGCACGTGGATCTCCCCCCGGCCCTGGATCGCCTGCACCGCGTTGGTGAGGAGGTTCATCAGCACCTGGTCGAGCTCGCCCGCGTTGCACCGGGGATGGGGCACGTCGCGGTAGTCGCGTACGATCGTGATCCGGTCGCGGTACTCCCCGTGGAGCAACCGGAGCGTTCGCTCGAGCGCGGCGCGAAGGTCCGTCGGCTCGCGCTGCTCGGGCGCGACGCGCGAGAAGGCGGAGAGCTCGCGGACGATCCGGGCCGCCCGCATGGCCCCGTCGCGACAGATGGCGGCGTTCTCGAGCAGCTGCTCGAGGATGCCGACGGTCGGCGCATCGGCGTTGCCGTCGAGCGTCTCGCGGAGCCGCGTCGCGGCATCGTGGATCAGGTCGACGCTGGCATTGACGAACGCGACGGGGTTGTTGATCTCGTGCGCGATCCCGGCCACCAGGCGGCCGAGCGAGGCGAGCTTGTCGGCCCGCGCCAGGTGTGCCTGCGTGGCGAGGAGGGCATCGTGCGTCCGCGCGAGGGCGCCGGTGCGCTCGGCGACCCGTTCCTCGAGGGTCGTGGTCAGCTCCCGCACCGCGGCGTACGACGCGGCGTTGCGGAGCGCGACCGCCGCCTGGTTGCCGAGCGTGCGGAGGAGCCCGAGATCGCGCGCGCCATAGAGCGCCCCCGAGTGCTTCGGGCCGAGCGCGAGTATGCCCTCGAGGCGGTCCTCGACGCGCAGCGGGACGACGAGCGTCACGCCCGCCGCCTCCAGCACACGTGCGGCCGGGCTCGCCTTCGAAACCAACGATACGACCCGGGCCCCCGGTCCCGGGAAAGCAACGAGCAGTGGATCGTCGGCGGCCACGGCGATGCCTGCCCCCGCATCACGCAGGCTCGCCTCACCCGCAGGCAGCAGGAGGAGGCAGGGTGTGGGCGCCATGGTTTCCGCCAGGGTCCGCCGGACGCTGCTCGCGATCTCGTCCCGGTCGAGCGAAGCGACGAGCGTCCGGCTTACCGCCTCGACTGTCGCCTCGGCATCGTAGCGCGTCCGGAAGAAGACGCGGTCGACCAGCGCCTGCACGGCATGCCGGAGGGGGGCCATGACCGCCACGACGGCGAGCGTGAACAGGAATGGTACCCAGGCCGACAGCCCCGACGCCGCGCCCGGGCCCACCGCGCTCGCCAGGCCGAGGAGGAGGACGTAGCCCGCCGTCACCGCGGCGGTGAGGACCGCGTAGAAGACACTCCGCGTGAGGAGCGGGTCGAGGTCGAGGAGATCGCGCTTCAGGATCGCGTAGGCGAC
>VBLA01000044.1:9473-12988 GCA_005879245.1 Deltaproteobacteria bacterium | reverse complement strand
TCCCGTCCGTCGGGCGTTGGCGGGTCCTTCAGGCGCAGCACATCCCCGGCGACTGGGTGCTCGCCGGCGCGGGCTGGCGTGCTCAGCAGGAACACCAGTAGGACGAGGCGCGCACTGCGACGGGCGTGCATGGTCTCTGCCGCCATACAGCCGATGGATTCGTCGCGACGCAAGCGCGTTCCGGGGCGCGACGCGCGCGGTGTATGGCGAGGGCAGGCGCGCTTCGTGTAGCATCCGGCACCGATGCCGACGATCGGCCTCAAGTTCGGGACGAGTCTTCCTGCCGTCCAGCAGATTCCGACGCGGGCGCAGGCCTGGGAGAGGGCGATCGGCGGCCCGGAGCTCCTCCAGGCAGCCCGCACTGCGGAACGTGCGGGCTTCGCGTACGTCTCGTGCAGCGACCACGTCTGCGTTCCCGCCTCGCGCGCGCCGGCGATGGGGGCGACCTGGTTCGACGCCGGATCGACGCTCGCCTTCGTCGCCGCCGCGACGGAGCGCATCGGACTCCTCCCCCACGTTCTCGTGCTGCCCTATCGCCACCCGCTAATCGTCGCCAAGCAGTACGGGACGCTCGACTACCTCTCCGGTGGCCGTCTCATCCTGGGAGTGGGAAGTGGGCATCTGAAGCCCGAGTTCAAGGTCCTGGGCGCCGACTACGAGCGACGCGGCCGCGTGAGCGACGAGTACGTCGCGGCGATCGCTGCCGCGTGGGAGAACGAGGTGGTCCGCTTCGACGGGGAGACGGTGGCGTTCCACGACGTGGTCGTCTCGCCGCGGGTCGCGCAGCGTCCGCGCCCATCCATCTGGGTGGGCGGCAACTCACGGGCCGCAGTCCGCCGCGCCGCGCGGCACGGCGATGGCTGGATCCCGTGGGAGCTGACCCCGGAGAGCTGCGCCGCCGCACTCACGTTTGCGCGCCGGGAGCGCGCCGCGGCGGCGCCACCGGAGGCCTTCGAGGTGATCGCCCCGCTCGGTGTCGACCCCGCGGCGAGCGCCGACGCCGTCGTCGCCGCGGCGGCGCGCTGGCGCTCCGCCGGCGCCACCGGGTTCCACGTCGGCATCGCGGCGTCGAGCTTCGCCGAGTACCTCGGTCGCCTCGACTGGCTGGGGCGGGACGTGATGCCGCACGTGTCGTGAGCTTGCGCGGACGTGCAGCGGTGGCCGGCGTCGGGATGACGCCCTTCCGCCGGCGGAGCGGGCAGAGCGAGCTCGTGCTCGGTCTCGAGGCGATCCGTCTCGCGGCCGAGGACGCTGGCGTCACCCTGGCGGAGATCGACGGACTGGTCAGCTCGATGGCGCAGCAGAACGAGGTGGTCGAGCTGGCGCGTGCCCTTGGCGTGCGGGACCTCTCCTTCTTTTCCGCGGTCGACTACGGCGGGGGGGCGTGCTGCGCGCTCGTCGGTCATGCGGCGGCGGCGGTGGCGACGGGCCTCGCGCGCTGCGTGGTCGCGTGGCGGGCGCGTTGCCGGAGCCCCGAGGCCCGTCCCTGGGCGGCGACCGGCGCACGCGTCGGTGGTGAGCATCAGTTCTCTGCGCCCTACGGCCTCGTCCGTCCCGTCGACCAGGTGGCGATGGTGACGCGCCGGCACATGCACCGCTACGGCACGACGTCGGCGCATCTCGCCGCCGTCGCGATCGCCTGCCGCAGCCACGCGACGCGCAACCCGGCCGCGCTCATGCGGTCGCCGCTCACCGTCGCCGAGCATCAGGCTTCGCGCGTCGTATCCGATCCGCTCCGGCTTCTCGACTGCTGCCTCGAGAACGACGCTGGAGCGGCGTTCGTCGTCGTCCCGGCCGAGCGAGCGGCCGATCTGTGTCAGCGCCCGGTCTACGTGCGGGCCACGGCACAAGGGACCGGATTCCTCCCCGGGCGCATGACCGACTACGTGCGCCCCGAGCCGCTCGAGTCGAGTGCCGTCGCGGCCGCGCGTACGCTCTTAGGCCTACGGCTTCTGTCGCGCCGGCGAGTCGGGTCCGTTCGCAGCGGAGGGTCACATCCAGTGGCCCGATGGGCGGCTGCCGGCGAACACCTCGGGCGGCGGCCTCTCCGAAGGCTACATCCAGGGCATGAACCTGGTGGCCGAGGCGGTACGGCAGCTGCGCGGGACCTCGACGTGTCAGGTGCCGGAGGCTGCGCTCGCGCTCGTCGCCGGCGCCACGACGGTGCCGACTTCCGCGCTCCTTCTCGGCCGCGACCCCTAGCGGAACCCCCCCTGGGGTCTCGGTGTTGAAGCCGGTGAGGAGGTCGGAAGATGACGAAGAAGCTGATCACGAAAGCGGTTCTGGGGGGCACCCTGCTCGGTGCGCTGACGCTCGGCCGGCCAGCCCCGGCGCACGCCCACTTCTCGCTCTCGATCGGGCTTCCGGGGTTCGCGGTCTTCGCCCCTGCTCCCTGCCCGCCGACGGTAGTGTACGAGACGCCGGCAACCTACTACTATCCGGGCTACTACTATGAGCCCGCTCCGCGATTCGTCGTCGTCCACGATCACCGCTTCGGACATCGCTTCGAGGGGTGGAGGCACCGTCACCACGACGACGACTGAGGTGCGTAACCCGAGGGCATGCGCGGTGTTGTCTGCCCAGGAGGTCCAGGGATGAAGCAGATCCTCGTTGCCCTCGCGATCGTCTCGCTTGCGGCGCTCGCCGGACCGGCTCCGGCGAGCGCCCGTTTTGCGATGGCGCTCGGGAGCCCGGGTTTCGTGGCCGCCGCGCCCTGCGGCGGGTTCGTCGGGGCGCCCGTCGTCGTTCCCGCGCCCGTCTTCTTCCCCCCGGTCGCGACCTTCGGCTTCGGCTTCGCGCAGCCCTTCATCATCCATCAGCGGTTCGGGTGGCACGACAGCTGGTACGAGGGACCGTACTTCGGCGGGAGGTCCGAGCGTATCTACGGCTTCAGCCTCCCTGGCCGGCGCTGACGCTCAACCCAGGGTCTCGACCACCTGCTCGAGGGTCCGTTCGAGAGCGGCGGCGCTCCGGGCCTGGCGCAGGGTGAGCACCAGGTAGTCGCAGCCCGCCGCCGCGTAGGCGGCGACGTCGGCCCGGATCGCTTCGGGCGGGCCGTAGAGCGCGTGCGGCGGTTGGGGGGCGCGGGCGAGCGGGAGGATCCCCTTCCGGAGGCTCACGGTGAGCTCCTCTGGTCGGCGCCCGGCAGCGCGGAGGCTTCGGCGAAGGTCCTCGACCAGCGGGGTCAGCTCCTCGGGTGAGAGGTCGATCGCGTGCCAGCCCTGGCCGATCCGGACGGCACGCATCCGCGCCGCGGCCGAGTTGCCGGCGACCCAGATCGGAGGGTGGGGTTTTTGCCGGGGCTTCGGCAGGCTCCGGACGGGTGGCAGCCGCGTGATCGTCCCCTCGTAGGACGCTACGTCCTCCGTCCACAGAGCCCGGCAGATGGCGAGATATTCGTCCGTCCGCCGCCCGCGCCCGCCGAAGGGCACGCCCAGGGCGTCGAACTCCTCGCGCAGCCAGCCGACCCCGACGGCGAGCACGAGACGTCCGCCGGACAGGGCATCCAGGGTCGC
>VBLA01000044.1:0-9449 GCA_005879245.1 Deltaproteobacteria bacterium | reverse complement strand
TCGCGTCGGGCCGGCGGTCGTAGGGGTAGATCGAGCGGACGCCGGTGGGAGCCAGAAGGTGATCGCTCACCCAGATCGAGTCGATGCCGAGCACCTCGGCGCGGCGGGCGAGGTGCGCGAGCGTGTCGGCGTCGGCGAGCTCGCCGTAGTTCGGGAGCGCGACCCCGTAGCGCACGCCCGGCCTGTACCATGCTGCCCGCGCGAGGAGAAAGTAGAGGAAGCATGACGCCGTCGTGGCCGCCCACCCCGGCCGACGTCGCGCGGCTCCTCGAGGCGCTCGCCCTTGCGGAGGCGCGCTCCCCGCACTACCGGGCGCACTTCGCGGCCGCCCGTGTCCGGGCGGCCGAGCTGCGCGACTACGACGCCGTTCGCGCTCGGGTGCCCCGCACGGCGAAGGCGGATCTGGTCGCGGCGCAGCGTGGCCTGCCACCCTTCGGCGATTTCCTCGCGGCGCTGCCCTGGGAGCTCGCAGCCGTGCACGTCTCGCCCGGCCCGCTCTACATCCCCCGCCTCGCCGACGAGCCGGGAGGCACGCCGGTCCTGCTCGAGGCGATCGGCGCCATGGGCGTCCGGCGCGGCGAGGTCGCGCACGTGACGCTCTCCTATCACGTCATGCCGGGCGGGCTTCGCCTCCACCGCGCCTTCGAGGAGTACGGCTGCGTCGTGTTGAACGGCGGCACGGGGGCGAGCGCGCTCCAGCTCCAGGTGGCCCGCGATCTCGGCGCGACGGTGTACGCCGGCACCCCGAGCTTCCTCGGGCGGCTCGCTGACCAGGCGCGCGAGCTCGGCTGGGACCCCCGCCGCGACCTCCACTACCGTGTCGGCTTCTCGACCGCCGAGGCGCTTCCGCCGGCTCTTCGCGCCGAGCTCGAGGCGGCGTTCGCGCTCGAGCTGTTCGACCATTGCGGCGAGGCCTTGATCGGCCCCGTCGCGGGCGAGTGTCGGGCACACGCGGGCATGCACCTTCATGCCCGGGACCTCTTCTTGGAATTCCTCGACCTCGAGACGGGCGAGCCCGTGCGACCCGGCGGGACGGGCGAGCTCGTCGCGACCCACCTCGGCAGGCGGGCGCTGCCGCTCGTCCGCTATGCGCCGGGGGATGTGTACCGGCTGCGCGAGGGCGCGTGCACGTGCGGCAACCCGGCGCCGCGCGTCGACTTCGTCGGGCAGATCGGGACCATCCGGAAGGTGCGCGGCGTTCTCGTGCATGCGGCGCAGGTGGCCGGCGTGGTCGCCGAGTTTCCCGAGCTCGGGCGGTTCCAGGTGGTGATCGAGCACCCCGCGGGCGAGCGCTACGAGCGCGCCACGCTGCGTGCCGGTCTCGTCCGCGAGGCACCGCCGGACCTCGCGGCGCGTCTCGCGCGGCGTCTCAAGGAGACCGTCCTGATCGACGTCGGCATCGTGCTGGTCGCCGAGGTCGACATCCCCGAGGACGCCGGGCCGCCGCGCTACGCGGGTGCGATGCTCGACCGGCGCGTGCACTGATGGCGGGAGAAGCGCCGCCGCTTGCGGGCATTCGCATGGTCGAGTGGGCCGAGGGGCTTGCCGGCTCGTTCGCGGGATTCCTCCTCGCCGCGCTCGGCGCCGACGTGGTCACGATCGAGGCCGCCGGCGCCCGCCGGACGTCCGCAGCCTCCGTCCTCCAGCGCGGCAAGCGCTCGGTCGACGCGGTCTGCTGGGACGCCTGTGTGCGCGGCGCCGACGTGACGTTGACGGACGAGGAGGGGCCAGCGGTGGAGGCGGGGGACGGGCTCATCGCATGCCGCGTCATCGCGTGGGGCGATGCAGGGGCGCCGCGGGGTCTCCCGCCGGAGGAACCGCTCATCGCCGCGATGACGGGTGTCCAGGCCATGCAGTGGTCGTGGGCGGGGCGGCCGGTCTGGCTCGTCACGCCGATGCTCTCCTACATGACCGGCATGCTCGCGGCCCTCGGCGTCGTGGGCGCGCTCTTCGCGCGGCGTCGCGGCGCGCCGGGACAGACCGTGCGGGTGAGCCAGCTCGACGGCGCCTTCGCGCTCAACAGCGGCACCTACGTGACCGGTCCCGATCACACGGGGCGGCTCCTCCAGGGTGGGGACCCGCGCGGCGTCTACCCGACCTACGGGCTCTACCGCACCGCCGACGGCTGGCTCTTCGTCGGCGCGCTCACCCAGAGTTTCTGGGTGAAATTGATGATGCTCCTCGAGCGCGTCGACCTCCTCGCCGACCCGCGCTTGCAGACGAACCCGCTCGCCTTCGGGAGCCCGGAGATCCGCTCCTTCGTCCGCGCCGCCCTCGAGCCGATGTTCCGAGCCCGCACCACGACGGAGTGGCTACACGCGCTCGGCGACGCGGACATCCCCTGCGGCGCGGTCGAGAGCCGCGAGCAGTTCCTTTCCGATCCCGACGCGCGCGCACTCGGCCTCGTCGTGCCGGTCGAGGATCCCGTCCATGGACCGACCTGGCAGCCCGCGGGACCGGCCGCGTTCTCGGACACGCCCGCGCCCGCGCCGCGACCGGCTCCCCTTCCGTGCGCCGACACCGAGGCCGTACGGGGCGAGGTGGCCGCGTGGCGCCGTGAGGCGGCGTCCGCCGCCGGCCCTTCGCCGCGAGCCTGCCTCGACGGCGTGCGCGTCCTCGACCTGACGAACTTCATCGCCGGACCCGTCTGCCCGATGCTGCTCGCCGATCTCGGCGCCGACGTGGTGAAGATCGAGAGCGCCGAGGGCGATCCGTTCCGCCTGGCGGCCTTCGCCTTTCTCGGCTGGAACCGCGGCAAGCGTGCGCTCGTGCTCGATCTGAAGCGCGCCGAGGGCCGCGAGGTCTTCCGCGATCTCGCCCGCCAGGCGGACGTCGTCGTCGACAACTTCCGCGCCGGCGTGATGGAACGGCTCGGCCTCGGCTGGGAGACGCTCCACGACGTGAACCCGCGCCTCGTCCACACCTCGATCACCGGCTACGGCTCGTCGGGACGGCTGGCAACGCGTCCAGGGTTCGATCCGGTCTTCCAGGCTCGCTCGGGCCTCATGCAGGCGCAGGGGGGCGAGGACGAGCCCGTGTTTCACATGATCGCCTACACGGACTACTCCGCCGGTACGCTGGGAGCACTCGCCACGCTCGCAGCCCTCTTCGCCCGCGAGCGCACGGGGCACGGGCAGCGCGTGGACGTGAGCCTCTTCCGGACCGCCTTCGTCGCGCAGGCCGCGGACATGATCCTCCATCAGAGTCGGGTGCCCGCAGGGCGGGGCGGGCGGGACTACCTCGGACCCGGCGCCTGCCGACGGCTCTACGCCTGCCGCGACGGCTGGCTCTGCATCACGGCTCGCACCGAGGCCGAGGCCGCCGCGCTCGGACGGCTCGCCGGGATGGCCGTGGCGCTCTCGGATCCGCCCGACGGCTGCGCCCTGTCTCGGTTTCGCCGAGCTCTTCTCGGATCCGTTTCTGCGCGAGAGCGGCTGCCTCGCCGAGCAGAACCACCCGACCCTGGGGCGCGTCCGCATGGGCGGGCCGGTGATCCGCTTCGCCGCGACGCCGATCGTCTACCGCCGCCCCGCCTCGTTGCGCGGTGCGGACGGAGAGGAGGTGCTGCGCGAGGTCGGCTACACGCCCGAGCAGATCGCGGCCCTGATGGACGCCGGAGTGGTGGGGCGCCCTGTGACCTGACCGCTCGGCGCGGCGACGGTGCTGCGCTGCCAATCAACGCTGCGTGCGGTCCTTCTCGAGGCGAGCCCTGAACGCGCGCAGAAACTCGCGATCCTTCGCGCGACCGGCCGCCTCCTTCGCGCGCAGCAGCCGCTCGAGGCGACCGACGCGCACGGTGACGTCGCCCAGCCGGAACGCGACGGCGTCCGCCTCGAGCTCAGCGTAGCGCGCGCCGGTGATCGTCAGCATGAGGTCGATCTGCGTGCCGTGCGCGTCGCGCGCCGTCAGAGTGGCCCGCCGGCGTACCACGGCTGCGAGCGCTTCGTCGTCGGCGAGATCGACGAAGGGCTCGCCTCCTGCCGCGAAGGTGAAACTCAGGCCGTGAAGGGCCGCTACGGCTGCGCGGAGCACCGCTGGATCCGGGCGCAGCAATACGTCCAGGTCGAGCGTTGCCACCGCTTCGGAGGGGTCCTGCGCGTAGAAGTTGATCCCCCCCACGCCGACGACGACGAAATCGGCGCCTGCGCGCGCCAGCGCAGAGAGGGCGGCGACGAAGTCGCTACCGGGGGTCTTGTCCGGCCGGCTCTCGACCTCCCGGGCGAGGCGACGGAGCCTGGCGTCGATGGCGCCCTCCATACCCTCGGCCGACGCTTCGTTCTAGGGGCGGGATTCCGGCGGGACGCGCGTCGCGGGAGAGGGGGCGCCGTCGCAGCGCCTGTGAGGGGCCGGGCGAGACAGCCGACCGAGCCCAGTGGCTCGGCGGCCCCGAACCGAAGCGGAGACGGTGCCCCCTCTCCCGCGGACCGCAGCCTCGATCACGCTCCTGTTTGAGTAGGCCCGGTTGACGGTCGCGTCGGCGCCACGTTAGCAGTGCCCGGATGGACGCAACGACGCGACGGCGACCCCTAGCGGGCATCCGCGTGTGCGACCTCACACATCAGGCGGCCGGCCCCTGGTGCACGACGCTCCTCGGCGACATGGGGGCTGACGTGGTGAAGGTGGAGAAGCCCGGGCGCGGCGACGGCATCCGCTACGCGGGCGACGTGCCCCCGGAGGTCGGCAGCTACAACTTCCAGGGTCTCAACCGGAACAAGCGGAGCTGCGCCATCGACCTCCAGACGCCGCGTGGCCGCGACCTGATCGAGCGGCTCGCCCTCGCCTCCGACGTCCTCGTGGAGAACCTCCGTCCCGGGGTTCTCGATCGCTACGACCTCGGCTACGACGCGCTCGCCGCGCGGAACCCACGGCTCGTGTACTGCTCGATCACCGCCTTCGGCCCGATCGGCCCCCTCGCCCAGGCGCCCGGCATGGACCTGATCGTGCAGGCGCGGAGCGGGCTCATGGGGCTCACGGGGGAGCCGGGCGGCCCGCCGATCAAGGCCGCGCCGCCCGTCGCCGACATCACGAGCGGCATCTACGCCGCCTACGGCATTCTCGGCGCGCTCCTCGAGCGCGAGCGTTCGGGCCGCGGGCAGCGCGTCGAGCTCGCCATGCTCGAGGCCGTCCTCTCGACCTTCGCCGACATCGCCACCAACGTGCTGACGCTCGGCACGCACTACGAGCCGTTCGGGACCGGTCACCCCGACATCTGCCCGTATCAGGCCTTCCGGGCGAGCGACGGCTGGTTCGTCCTCGCCTGCCTCACGCATGCCTTCTGGAAGCGCTACGCCGCGGCCATGGGGCGCGAGGACCTCCTCGCGGATCCCCGCTTCCGCTCGAACCGCGATCGGGTGCTGCACAAGGCGGAGTTCATACCGCTCCTGCAGGCAGAGTTCGCGCAGCGCGAGCGCGCACACTGGCTCGGTCTCGCTGAGCGGGCCGACGTCCCCGCCTGCGCCGTGGAGCGGATCGAGGACGTGCTCGCGGGGCCGCAGATCCGCGCCCTCGGGACCGTGGTCGAGCGGCAACACCCGAAGCTCGGCGGGGTGCGGGTGGTGGGGCCGGCGGTCCGTCTCGGCGCGACGCCCTCAAGGGTCGATTCGCTCGCGCCCATGCTCGGTGGCGACACGACCGCGGTGCTGCGGGAGCTCGGTGTCCCCGACCACGAGATCGAAGGCCTCCGCACCGAGGGCGTCGTCGGGGGATGACGAAGGCGACGCTCGCCGACTGGCTCGACGACCTGGCCGCGCGGCACGGGGAGCGCGAGGCGCTGGTCGACGGGGCGCGCCGCTGGACCTATGCGGAGCTCGCCGTGACGACCGAGCGGATCGCGCGTGGGCTCGTCACCGTTGGCGTCGGCAAGGAGACACGGATCGGCATCCTCCTGCCGAACCGCGCCGAGTGGCTCCTCACGGCCTTCGCCGGCTTCCGGCTGGGCGCGCTCGTCGTTGCGCTCAACACCTTCTCGCCGGCTCCCGAGCTGCGCCGGTCGCTCGTGCACGCTGACGTGCAGCTCCTCGTCGTCCAGCCGCGCTTCCTCGGGCACGACTACCTGGCGCGGCTCGGCGAGGTGTCACCGGCGCTCCCTGGAGACGGGGGGCCGCTCTTCGTCCCCGAGGTGCCCGCGCTCCGCCGCATTTTCATGGTCGACGACCTCGAGCGCCTGGCCGGCGCCGGGGAGAGCGTCCCCCTGGAGGTCGTGCGTGCGCTGCAGAGCGAGGTCGCGCCGGCAGAGCTGGCGACCGTCTTCTTCACCTCCGGCACGACCGCAGCCCCCAAGGCACCGGTCCACGATCACGCCGCGCTCGTCCATCAGGCGGGCGTGCTCGCGGAGGCCTTCGGTTACACGCCGGACGACCGCTGGTGGGCCGCGCTCCCGCTCTTCTTCACGGGGGGGTTCGTCACCGGCGCGCTCGCGACGCTCGCCGCCGGCGCGACGATCGTGCTGCAGGCCGGGCCCGACCCGGACGCTGCCCTCGATCTCATCCAGCACGAGCGCCCGACGATCCTGATCGGCTCGAATCTCGTGCCGGCGCTGCTCGAGCACCCGCGGCTTGCCGGCACGCCCGTCGCCTTCAGGAAGGGGATGGCCGGCAACACGCCCATCATCGCCAAGTTCTGCCCCGCCGACCACCTCTGCGTCGGAACGTATGGCATGAGCGAGACCGCGACCTGCGTCACCTCGACGCGCGCGACCGATCCGGTCGCAGTACGCCGGGGCTCCAACGGCCGCCCGCTCACGGGGGTCGTCCTGCGCGTCGTCGATCCCGCGAGCGGTGAGCCCGCGCCGTCCGGCGTCGACGGTGAGATTCTGGTGCGCGGGCCGAGCCTCATGCGGAGCTACTACGGCCTCGAGCCGCAGGACTGCTTCGACGCGGAGGGGTTCTTCCACACAGGTGACCTGGGCCACCTCGACGCCGACGGCAGCCTGCACTTCACGGGACGGTTGCGTGACGTGATCAAGAGCGCCGGCGCGACCGTCTCGCCCGCCGAGGTCGAGGCCGCCCTCGAGCGCCACTCGCAGGTGCACGCTGCCTGCGTCGTCCCCGCGCCCGACCCCGTGCGCGGCGAGGTGGTGGTGGCGTTCGTGGTCGCCGACCCCGGCGTCGACGAGGAGGCGCTCCGCGCCTACTGTCGCCGCGAGCTCGCCGTCTACAAGGTGCCGCGCCACTTCTTCCTCCGCAGCGAGACGGACTTCCCGCGCACGGGCACACGGAAGCCCGACAAGCTCCGCCTCCGCAGGGAGGCAGCGGCTCTGCTCGGTGCCGCGACGTAAGCGGCGCCGGCGCGAGCCCGGACCGCTCGACGTCGCGCTCGCCGCCACGGTGCACGACCCGCGGGGCGCGCTCGGCGAGGAGCTCCGGCGAGCGCTCCCGCGTCTCGCGCGGCTCTATCGCGGGATCGCCGTCGCGACCAGCCCGCCGACGGCGCCTCGCCTGACGGCGTTCCTCGCCGAGGCAGGGATCCACGCGGGCACACCGGCGGCGAACGTCCGCGGGCCGCTCTATCGCCTCGCGATCCGGGCCGCGCTCGCGCGCGGTGCAGCCCGGGTGCACTACCTCGACCTCGATCGCGTGCTGCACTGGCTCCGGCGTACGCCCCGGGAGCTCCGCGCGACGCTCCGGGTGGCCGGGAGCCATCGCGTCCTCGTGATCGGACGGACCCCCAAGGCGCATCGCTCCCATCACCTGCCGCTTTACGCGACCGAGGTGCTCGTGAACCGGCTCATGGCTGGACAGCTCGGCGTCGAGGAGCGGCTCGATCTCCTCGTCCCGTCCTTCGTGCTCCCCCCTGATGCGGCCGAGCTATTGGTCGCTCGCTCGCGGGCGCGGGACGCGGCGGTCTACGGAGAGTGGGCCGCGCTCCTCGCGGGCCTCGGCCCCGAGGTCGCGTACCTCGAGTGCCACGGCCTCGACTGGGAGACGCCGGACCGCCACCGCCGCGCCATCCGGCGCATCGGTCTGCCGGCATGGCGCCGGCGCCAGGAAACGTCGGCCGAGTGGGCCTATCGGATCGACATCGCCGAGGAAATCAAGGCGGGGTTCGAGCGCGCCCTCGAGCGTTTCTCGGTGACGGGGATGAGCGTCCGGCGGCTCGCGCCGCGCGCGCGGTGAGCGCCAACTAGACCGTCCAGGACCCGGCTCGAGCTGGAGCGGCTCAGGAGGCAGCTACACCACCTCGACGCGGGCCCGTACGCCCGGGACCTTCGCGAGCCGCGCGTCCGCGGTGAGAAGCGGAGCCGGAAGCATCTCGGCGAGCGCCAGGTAGGCAGCATCGTAGGCCGTCGCGTTGCGCCGGAGCGCCCAAATCCGCGGCAGAAAAACATCGTGCGGATACCGGCTGAGATCGAGGTCGGCGAGGTCCTCGAGGGCCTCCGCTGCCCGCCGCTCGCTCATCTGCCCGCTCCGCGCGTAGCGTCTCAGCGCCTGCACCCGCGGATGCGTCGACGACGATCAACGTCGCTCGCGCTCAGCGCGGATGACCGCGACGGGACGGGGCCGCGGCTCGACCACGGTACGGCGGGCTACCCGCTCGAGCAACTCTGTCCGCGTCGGCCGCTCCGCGCTTCGCCCCAGCTCGGCCAACAGGTAGTCCGACAGCGACATGCCGGCAAGGGAGGCGCGGGCCTTGAGCTTCCGGTGGAGGGGATCGGGAACGTTCCGGATCTGGACCATGACGGACATGTGCGAAGCATAGGTGCATGTGGTACACATGTCAACGCGCGATGGAGCAGAAGTTCCGATCACGGCGTGAGGTTTGCGAAGGCGATCTCCACGAGCGGCTCCCTGCAGCCGCGCCTCGTCGCGGCGAGGCGCTCGCGATAGAGGGAAGCTTCGGCAACACCGCGTACGACTCGCAACGCGCGTGGGCAGGACGAGCGGCGAGCAGCGCGCGGCAGCCAGTCAGTCGTCCGACGTGAAGTGGCCGCCCCCGCAAAGGCTTGACGGGTGTGGCCCTCGAAGGTAAGGCTTTGGTCACAATTGTGACCAAGTTTCCGGGAGGGTCGATGAAGACACTGCCGCTCGCCCAGGTGAAGGCAAATCTCAGCCGCCTGGTGGATCAAGTCGTGGAAACGGATGAGGAGATCGTGATCACCCGGAACGGCCGCCCGGCGGCGGTGCTCGTCAGCCCCGACGAGTACGAGGGATGGAAGGAGACGCAGGTGATCCGCTCGGACCCGGAGTTCATGGCCGAGATTCAGCGTGGCCTGCGGGGGCTCAAGCGCGGCGCCAAGATCTACACGCTGGACGAGCTCTTGCCCGAGGACTGATGCGAGCGGCGCGGGATCATGGAGTCCTACCGCCTTCGGGTGCCGGGACGGATCGAGGAGCTCGTGCGAGGCCTTCATCCCGAGCTCAAGCGCAAGGTGCGTGCAGGCCTCGACCTCATTCGCACGGATCCGGCGGTGGGCAAGGAGCTGCGAGATGAGCTGGTGGGGATTCGAAGCC
>VBLA01000043.1 GCA_005879245.1 Deltaproteobacteria bacterium | reverse complement strand
CGGTCGCTCGAAGAGGTTGCTGATCCCCCTGACGTTCAGGAAGGGGATCGACTGCTCGGCGGCGCGATTGTACCAGCCCATTTGCACCACCGTTCCATCCGGATCGTAGCGGTCCAGGTTGTTGAAGGCGCCGACCTGCACGGCGAGCCTCCCGTTCGAACCCGCGTAGTTGTACCACCCGGCCGCCGAGAACCCGTTCAGGCGCCCCCCGACCACGTTGGCTCCCCACGACAGCGACACGCCGTTCCGCAGGTTCTCCGTCACGTAGTTGTAGACTCCCGACGCGCTCACGCCGGTCAGATCGCCGTCGTTTCCACTGACGATCCCGGCGACGCGCATGCCGGTGACATCTCCGCCGCCCTGCCCGTTGGTCCGGTCAACCGATGAGAGCAGCCCGCCGATCAAGGCTCCGATGTAGTTGCCGTGGTGCCACTCGGCGATCGCCGATGCCCTGACGCCTTGCGCCTTCTCGACGGTCGCCTCCGAATCCGTCCAGTGCACCAGGAACGGAACGCCTCCGTATCTCATCCTCTTCCCTCCTCTCCAGCCCCTGACCGCTTCCCGGCCCGGCTACGAGAGAAGGATGCCATGTTTTCCGACAGGATGCGAAGGGACGGGGGCGTCCGCCTCTCGCCTTCCGGTTGGCGGGCAGCGTAGCATCGGACAAGGGGGAAGTGTACTCATGCTCAACCGCATCAGTCACATCGGCATCGTCGTCAACGACATGCAAGCGGCGCTTCGTATCTGGCGCGACAAGCTCGGGTTCAAACAGTTCTCGGAAGCCTGCTTCGACGTCGAAGGCATCCGGAGCGTCTTTCTCTCGCTCTCGGGCAATCCCGGGGAAATGAGCATCGAGCTGATGGAACCCGTCGACAAGTCGGATATGGACAATCCCGTCGCCCGCCGCCTCGCCAAGGTGGGCGAAGGCTTCTACCATCTCGCGGTGGTGACCGACGACGTGGCGACGAGTGGCAGGGCGCTCGAGCGGAGGTCCCTTCCGATCATCGAGCGCCCACCGGTGGGTGCGGCCGCGCAAGGACGCTGGCTCATTCATCCCAAGGCCGCCAACGGCATCATGGTCGAGGGGATAGAAGAGTGGGACATATTGGAGCGCGGCCGGCGATGAGCAAGGGTAAGCTCGATGGCCGCGTGGCACTCGTCACGGGCGCGGGCCAAGGGATCGGCCGCGAGATCGTGCTGAAGCTGACCGCGGAAAGTGCTCTGGTTCTGGCCAACGACCTCGACGCCGACCGCCTGGCGGCCCTGCAAGCCGACGTCGCCCGAGCCGGAGGCACGTGCGAGGTGTTTCCCGGCGACGTGACCGAAAAGGATTTCGGCGATCGCGCGCTCGCCGAATGTCTCCGACGCTTCGGCGATCTGCACATTCTCATCAACAACGCGGGCTACATTTGGAATTCACGCATCGTCAATCAGAGCGACGATCAGTGGTACGCGATGCTCGACATCCACGCGACCGCACCCTTCCGATTGCTGCGCGCGGCCGGTCGCCATTTCCGGCAGATGGCCAAGGAGGGGCACGCTACGCAGGCGCGAAAGGTCGTGAACATCTCGTCCATCTCCGGCCTCTTCGGCGAGGCGACCCAATTCAGCTATTCCGCCGCCAAGTCGGCGCTGGTGGGCATGACCCGATCGCTGGCAAAGGATTGGGGGCGCTACAACGCGACGGTCAATTGCGTGGCGTTCGGATTCATCGAGACGCGGCTCACGCAAGCCTTCGAGGGCGAAGCGCCGCAGATCGAGATCGGCGACCGCAAGGTGAAGGTGGGCCTCGATGCGGCGCAGGTCGAGCTCATGAAGGGCCTGATTCCGCTGGGGCGCGCTGGTACACCGCAGGAAGGCGCCGGTGCGGTCTACCTCTTCTGTCTGCCAGAATCGGACTTCATCAGCGGTGAGATCGTCGTCGCGGCCGGCGGCCTCAGGATGTAGAGGGGGCAGCCGCGTTTGGCCGCAAGCGCCTTCAGCTCGCGCCAGGCGAGCCGGCTTGGCAGAACGCGGCCGTTCTCCCATCGATTGAGGGTCGAGAGGGTCACGCCGAGTGCCCGCTGCCGAGAGCGTCGATCCAGCCCGCCGAGAAGATGCGATGGCTGTAGGACCAGCCGCTCGGATTGCCGTGGTAGAGAGCGACCGCGTGGGGCCCGTGCGCGGCACGGATGCGGTTCAGGCGCTCGGCGATCTCCGTGATCGCCTGCTCCCAGCTGATCCGCTGCCATCCCTCCTCGGTCCGCTTCAGGGGATGGAGGACGCGGTCCGGATCGTGGGTGACCTCGTGGAAGACGGCGCCCTTGGGACAGATGTAGCCCCGGCTCGCGACGTGGTCGTCGTCGGGGCGGAGCCGCGTGACGCGGCCGTCCTCGACGGTCGCCACGAGCCCGCAGTACACCTCGCAGACGCGGCAGTAGGTGATCGTCTCCTCGGTCATGGCGCGCTCCCCCAGAACTCGTCGACCGCCCGCTGATCCTCGTCGTAGATCCAGCCCTCCGCGATGCGGCCGTCGCGGACGCGGTAGACCAGGACGCGGCGCGCCTCGAGCACACGCCCGTCCCGCTCGAAGCGCTCGCGGGCGAGCACGACCGCACGATCGTCGCTCGCGAGCACGTCCTCGATGGCGAGGAGGCGGCGGTTCGTGAGCTGCTGCACACGGGCGAGGACGCCGAGCGCGGCGGCCTTCCCGCGGTGCTCCCCGGCGAGCGGGCTTCGCCCGAAGTAGTGGAGGACGAGCTCGTCGTGGTAGCAGTCGACGATCGCCGGGAGGTCGCCGCGCGACCAGGCGTCGCAGTAGCGGCGCACCACCGCCTCGTTCACCGCCCGGCGCGCCCCGAGAGCGCCCCCCGGAGCGCCGCCGGCCATCTTCCCCTGGCTTATCGTTCGCTGCCTCGCTGCATTTTGTTACAGTACAATCAGCCGAACGCAACGGCACAATACGGCACGAGCGGAGGCTATGCAACCCAGAGCGCGACTGTGCGAGAGTTCGTGTTCCTTACCGCAATGCCCACGGGGCGCGGACGGGCTGGCCGTTTTTCCCGCAGGGACGGCGCGCGATCACAACCACCGCGAGAGCCTCTCGCCAGCGCTCCGACGGCGCGCGCCCATCGAGAAGCTCACCGCGGTCCCGCAGGCAGCCTGACCGTGACGTTCGGACGATCGCGACCGGCGGCAGATGGGACGATGTCCCTGACGAGGGCCCGCGCTTTGGCGCGCCCGTTCGGCTAGTAATGCCAAATGGCAAACTTGTCGAAATAAAGAGTTTCGCTCTTAGTCGTTGCCCACGTCGAATCGCGGCCTCCGAAGAACGTCGAGAAGTACATCCCCGTGATCTTCCACCCGGCTCCTGCGAGGCGGAAGCGGATATTCGATTTCCGAAAGACCTCCGTGTCATTCACCCACACCTCGACCACGCCGTCGTAGAAGCCCGGCGTGTTGAGTTTTACGTGCTGGGTGAGGGTGTACCAGACGTCGCGAGCAAAGCGGACGTTGAGCGCGAAGGGCTGTCCACATCGGGCGGTCTTGTCTCCCCAATACAGATAGAGAATTGCGGCGCCGAGCCTCTTCCACATGTACCGGCTGGTGAAGCCGGTGGCCGACTCGCTGCCGGTCCGGCAGTCCGTCGGTGCTGTCCCGCCCATCAATCCCGGGAGTTTACCACCCCTGACGAAGTTGAAACCCGAGCGGAACTTGAGGCGGTACCGAAGGTAGTAGTCGTCCCCGGAAGGAACCAATGTCTTGAACTGGATTCCGGTCCGCCGCGGACCAAACTGCCCCGCGGGATATACGACCTTGAGGACCTTGTTCCCATTTTGGTCGACGATCCGCGCGCGCCCTTCATTGATGCCGTCGAGGATTGACGCGTCGGATCCCCAATCAGCGCGGAGCATCTCGGGCGTGTACGCCCCCGAGTCATGCCCCCCAAAATTGGCCTGACGGACGACGACCTGCGCGGAGACGACCGGGGCCAGAGAGAGGCTGAGAGCCAACGATACGAGCGGACGGGTGTTCATGAGGTCACCTCGCGGCACCAGCACCTTGCAGGTGACGGGATCTGCTCTGTCGGACGTCTGGAGTCCCTCTCCCCAAGAC
>VBLA01000042.1 GCA_005879245.1 Deltaproteobacteria bacterium | reverse complement strand
AGCCCCTCCGCATCGAAGCCCCACGGCAGCGAGAGGGTGGGGTCGCAGCCAGGTTCCAGAGGCAAGTGAAGCGCTCGGCGTATAGCGGGTTACCGCCATCGACTCCCTGCATCGCGATGTCGCGCTCGTCGCCGCGCGCGTGCGAGGCGGGGAACGGCCACGCGGGACACAGCAGAAGATCGATGGCATCGAAGAGCCGGACGATCCGGCGGCGGAAGGCGCGCGCCGCGATGCAACCCTCCCACGTGCGCCGGCGCCTTACGGCGTGATGTTTTCGACATACTGCTTAACATCATCTGGAATCGCCACATGGGATTGCTTGCTCTTGGTCCAGACGTGGCACGTTGGCTCGAAGACAAAAGCTTCGTTGATTCGCTCGGCCATGACGCCGATCAACGAAGCAAATCCCTCTGATCTGTCGAACATCAGGGACCCGCAGTGGGCGCATGACTCCCTTGTGGTTTTATTACCGGAGTCCGCCTTGAATGTGCGCACTGCCAAACGTCCAGAAACCTCGGTGTATTTGAGTTTGAAAAATGCAGTCTTTGCGAAAGCGCCACTCGTAGATACTGGACAATCTTTCCAGTGGCAGAACTGCTGCAGGACAGGTTGATGTTGTGACCTGAAGCGAACCGCTCCGCATTGGCAGGTAGCAGTAATCTCGTTGTTCATATCGCTACCTCGCGCTCATCGACGGCGCCTCTCCATCGGTCGATCGGGAATCGCCACCATCCCACGAGAGCGCGACCGGCAGACGCCCGGGCCGACGCGCGCGGACGAGGTCGTCGAGCCACGGGAGGCGGAGCCCCGGCACCTCGATGGATCTCGTCAACGCAACCGCGGCCGACGAACGGCCCATCGACGTACCATAGGCGACGTGTACACCCACTACAACCTGCATCTCCACCGTGTGCTGCCGAGGAGCGGCGGCCGCCGCACGAACCGCCACGGCGATGCCGGCATGGTGACGCGTGGGCCGAGGACGCGGGAGCGCCGGCGGCGCTCCCGTCCTCGCGCGACGTCACTTCCCGAAACGCGACAGCGTCTGGTAGTCGAAGAACCCCGGGTCGATCGGGACGCGCCGGTCGTTCGGCGGGTCCCCCCCGGGGCCGTTCATCCCGGCTGCGGTCGCGCGATCGGCCTTGATGTTCTCGGCGAGCTGGAATGCCATCGACGAGCCCCACCAGCGCTCCGTCGGGCTGAAGTCGCTGGTCGCGTAGCCAAGCACCTGCAGCGTGTTCAGGAGCTCGCCGCGCCACGAGAACTTCCGGTTCCATGCGCCCTGCCAGGTGAGGTCGTCGATCCAGAGCTGGACCTTGCCGTAGAGGTAGTACTTGTCCTTCGGAACACCCTCGATGACCCAGAACTTCCGCTTGGCGACCCCGGCCGCCACCGGCCCCCACGGCACGCCCTTCCAGTCCTTCACCATGTAGCCGACGGTGCGATCGTTGTTGTGCGCGATCGTTCGCCAGCCGCCATTCGGGAGCGGGCGCCGCTTGGTGTTGCCGGCGATGCTGTCGGGATCGACGAAGCGGTAGCCTTCCCGGTGGTCCACCACCTTCCCCAACCATCGATCCCGGAGCCATTCTGCAATGACCAGCGCTTCACCGGCCGCGGGAGCGGAGGCCAGGAGGAGGAGCCGACGGCTCATCGCTCGCTTTCCCGGTCGATCGTCCACTGAAGACCGCCGGGTCGAAAGTCTGCGCCGACGCCCGAACCGCGTCGTAGTAGAGGAAGTAGACGTCCTGCACCGAGGAGCGGTCGATGCCGCTCCGACTCACCCAGTTGAGCAGCGTCAAGTTATGGCTGTTGCCGCCGGTGTAGTACGCGTAGTCCATGTTCCAGAGCGCCTTGTAGCCGGCGTCCGGATCGTCGGCCCGGATGTCCGGGAAGGGCAGACCCTGGATGTACTCGGGGCGCTTGCCGGTCGCCTTGTCGATGGGTGATCGGTGCTCGTCGAGCACGAGGTGCTGGCGATTCCACTCGGTCGCCTCGGCGAAGCCGTCGTCCCAGGAGTACCGCGAGTTCGGGAAGTCGACGACCTTGTTGTAGTAGTCGCCCTTCTTGAAGTGGTCGTAGACCTCGGGGGGCAGCAGGTCCTTCGCCTGATCCGCCGTCGTGGCGTCGAGCATCGCGCCGGGCGCGAGACCGTCAGCGGCCGCCGCCGAAGCGACCCAGCCGAGGGCGAGACAGAGTCCGAGGCCAGCCAGCATATTCCGCATCGCCACAGGTTCCTCCTTTCTACTCCGGGACGCCGCCTAGGCTCCGGCCGCCCGCATGCTCGCCGCCCCGGCCTCGGTCGCGGCCGCTTCCGCCCGGATCCGTTGCCGTTCCTCGGCGTACTTGATCGCGAAGCGTGGCTTGAAGAGCGCGACCATGGGCGGAATGAACATGAGGGCTCCCATCAAGTGGAAGCCGAGCAGCAGGACGAGCAGGAGCGCCATGTTGGCCTGAAACTTCATCGGGAAGAACACCCAGAAGATGATGCTCGCCGTGAGCGAGACCCCCGTGAAGAGCACGGTCTTGCCCGTCGTCTCGAACATCCGCCGGATCGCCGCATCGAACCCCTCGCCCGCGACGAGCTCCTCGACGATCCGCGACAGCACGTAGTAGCCGTAGTCGATGCCGATCCCGATGCCGACCGCCGCCACCGGCAACGAGTTGATGTTCATGTCGATGCCGAAGAGGTACATGACCGCTTCGGACAGCGGCTGCGCCACCAGCGATGGCAGCATCACGATGAGCGCGCCGATGACGGAGACGTAGGTGGCGTAGGAGAGCAGGAAGACGACGATCAGAATCAGCGCCAGGTTCACGCGGTACGACCACTCCACCTCCTCGTTCACTGCCGCGAGGATGCCGATCAGCCCGCCCGCCAGCCGATAGCGCACGTTCTTCGCCTCGGCGCCGTGCTCGGCGATGTACTGCTTGGCGCGCGCGATCGAGTTCTCGATCGTCTCGTGCGTGTAGTCCTTGTAGAAGACCGCCACGGTGGCGTTCGTGTAGTTGATGTCGAAGAAGCGGTCCATCTCGCCACGGCGCGTGCCGGAGGTGAGGAGGAAGAAGAGCTGGCTCACATGGTCGTTCCGCGTCGGCAGGCTCTCCCATTTCGGATCCGCCTCGTGGAAGGTGCGGAAGATCTTCTTCAAGAGGGTGGTCGCCGTCACCGTGCCGCCCACTTCCGGCCGCTCGCCCATGTAGCGCGCGAACAGGTCGAGGTCGTTCAGCGTGTCGGCGTCCTTGATCGCCCCCTCCCGTTGCACGCACTTCTCGTTGCCGCAGACGCCCTCTTGCTCCGGCAAGCAGAGGGTGCAGCCATCACCCTCGCACGCCTTGCCGCTGACGGTGCAGTAGGCGTTCCCCTCCGCGATCATCACCAGCTGGCTGGCGCCGAGGAACTTCTCGTTCACCTTTCCGAAGGCGATGTTGTAGGGGTGGTTCGGGTAGAGGAGCGCCGCACCCGGCGTCGTGTCGCCGACCTTCAGCCAGTGCTGGAAGTACAGGCCGAAGGCGAGGAGCGCGACGAGGCCGACGGCCATCACCGGGCGCCGCCACTCACCCGCGATCCAGATGAGGAAACGCTCGATGGCAGCGTAGACCCGCGCGAAGAACGCCCCGAAGAGATCGGTGAAACGGCTGACGGCGAGGCCCACCTCGCGGTACACGGGTAGCGGCCTCCGGGCGAAGAGATCGACCGCGAGCCCGACGAGCGTGATGGCGAGGAGCGCAGCGACCGGCCGGCCGGGAATGATCTCGTAGAGCCACAGGAGCCAGCCGATCGCGACCACCATCATCCACGACATGAAGCGCTCGAGCGGCGTGCGCCCGGAGACGTGCTCTTCGGCGGGCGGCGGCGTGAACGAGAGGATGATCGGGTGGAGCGTGACGACGCTCACGAAGATCGAGATGATCCAGAACGAGCAGAGGATGGCGAGCTTCTGGATGATCGGGATGCGGGCGACGAGCAGGGTCAGGATGGCCAGGCCGTCGGCGAGGAGCGAGACCATCGCCGGCGCATAGATCTCGGTGTACGACTTGACGATCGCCTGGTTCTTGTCCCGCAGGCGGTGGTACTCTTCGTGGTAGCGTTCCATCGACTGCACGGAGTGCGAGTGTGCTCGGGCGGAGATGAGGAGCGGGATGACGAGGACGAGCGGGTCGAGATTCAGGCCCCAGAGGCCCCCGAAGCCGAGGCCCCAGATCGCCGAGAGCGTCCCGCTGAAGGCCGGGATGACGACCCCCTGCCAGCTCCGGAACTCCATCCACAGTATCAGCAGGATCATGACGATCGAGGCGGCGAGCACGTTCACCATCTTCGGCATGATCTCGAGGAAGTAGGCGTAGAGGATCGGCGGGCCGGTCACGTAGATCTTGGTGTTCTCGTCGGACTCCTGCGCGACGATCTCCTGGATCTTCTTCCACATCGTCGGCAGGTCGAAGTACTCCTCCCAGAAGCCGGCGACGATGAGGGTCGCCTTGTCGTCCTCGGAGACGAAGGGCCCCTTCACCCCCTCCGTCGTGTAGACCTTGAGCCGCAGGAATTCGAGATCCTCCTTGGTCTCGGGAACGCGCGGGTACATGAGGGGCACCACCTTGATGCCCGAGCCCGAGGTGAGCGTCGTCTTGATCTTCGGATGCGTGATCGACAGGACCTGCTCACCGTTCACGCCGGGGATGTCGTGCAGGAGCGCGAGCGTGATGCGCTCGACCTTCTGCACGGTCGCCGGGTCGTCGAAGATGGTGCCCTTCTGCGTCTCGACCACCAGGAGGAGCGTGTTGGCCGTGCCGAACATGCTCCGGTACTGGGTATAGAGCTTGATGTAGGGATGGTTTGGCGGATAGAGGTCGAAGAAGTTCGTGAAGACGTGCATCCGGAACCACATGCAGAAGAAGAGGCCCACCGTCGCGACGGCGACCATGAGGGATACCAGCAGGCGGTGCCGCAGGAGGAAGAAGAGGTAGGCTTCGATCGTCTTCCTGGGCAGCATGCGCGCCTCGCCCTCAGTCCTCGGAGACGGTCGCCGTGCCGCCGCCCGGCAGGAGGACGCGCCCGCGGTCGATCGCGGCCGAGAAGCCGTTGGCGCCCACGACGAAGCCGTGCTCGCCCGCGAGGCTCGCGCCGCGCATCCAGACGAGGCGCTGCTTCTCGGGGAGGGCGTACCGCGTCCAGGTCTCGCCACCGTCGGTGGTGGTGAGAAGACTCCCCGTGTCCCCGACGACCACCCCGTACTGTCCCGACACGCGCACGTCGTAGAAGCCGGGATTCTTGAGGGTCTCCATGAAGCCGAGCTCGTCGAGCTGCTCCGCCTGCTCGCTGCCGCGCTGCACGTCCCACGTCCGGCCGCCGTCGCGCGTGCGGAGGATGAGGCCGTCGATGCCGACCGCCCACCCCTTCTCGGGGGTGGAGAAGCTCAACCCGAAGAGCGTCTTCTCCGTGCCGACCTCGCGCTTTTCCCACGTTTCGCCGCCGTCCGTGGTCGCGAGGATGGTACCGAACTCGCCCGCGATGTAGCCGTGCCGCCGATCGGGGAAGACGACGTCGTAGAGGACGACGTCGTTCTCGAGCGAGCGGTCGGTCCACGTCGCTCCTCCGTCGTGCGTGGTTTCGATGGCGCCCCAGTCGCCGACCACCCAGGCCGTGTTCGCGTCGAGCGCGTCGACGTTGAAAAGATGCTTCT
>VBLA01000041.1 GCA_005879245.1 Deltaproteobacteria bacterium | reverse complement strand
GTGCCGTCGGCGAAGTCCACCCCGAAGAGTGGGTTCTTCGTACCGCTCTCCCGCGATTGCCAGGTCTTCCCGGCGTCCCTCGTGTGGTAGATCGAGCCGAAGTTGCCGACCGCCCACGCCTCGGTGTCGCCCATCGCCTTCACGGCGTAGAGGTTGTCCTTGACGACGAGGGTGCCGCCGACGGCGGGCAGCACGAGGAGGCCGATGGCGGTCGAGAGAGCCGCCGCTCTTCGCCCGCGGGGGGCGGGACGTCGCTCGCCGCGCATGGTCCCGCGGGTACACATCACGGTCCGGGTTCCGGCGTCAATAGACACGAGCGTACCGCGCGCCCACGGCCGCGCTGCTTGACGGACGCGCGAGCGCTCTC
>VBLA01000040.1 GCA_005879245.1 Deltaproteobacteria bacterium | reverse complement strand
TTCGAGCCGACCCCGGCCGGGATCGCCTGGAAGAGCGCGTCGGCGAGGCGGGAGAGGTGCGGGCCGATCGCGGCCGCTTCGAGCCCGGTGCGCACGAGTCGCACGCCGCAGTTCACGTCGAAGCCGATGCCGCCGGGGGTGATCACACCCTCCTCGGCATCCACCGCTGCTACGCCGCCGATCGGGAAGCCGTAGCCCCAGTGGATGTCGGGCATGGCGAGGGCATGGCCGACGATGCCCGGCAGATGCGCGACGTTGGCGAGCTGCGCGAGCGCCGGATCGTCCCGCACCTCCTCGATCAGCTTCTCGCTGGCGTAGACCCGGGCGGGAACGCGCATCCCCCCCTGGCGCGGGATCTCCCACACGTACTCGCCGACGCGGGTCAGTCGGAGCGGCGCGGACGCTTCAGACATCGAAGATCACGCGCGCCCACCAGCCGCTCTCGGTCTCCCGGACCGCCAGCTGGTGGTAGGTGGCGCCCTTGATCTCCGTATAGATCTCGTGCCGGGCAGCGTCAAACGGCTCACCACACATCGTGCCGCGGACGACGCGGTCACTCAGCTGCTGGATGTCGAGCTCGCAGGCGAGGAACCCGTTCACGCCGAGTGCCACGAGGAGCGCTTGCAGCCAGTCGTGGAGGAGCTGCTCCCGGCCCTCCGCCTCGACGCCGAGCGCGCGTCGCTCGCGGGGCTCGACCCGCCCGAGGTCGGCCATGAGCCCGAGCATGGCGAGCCCCGCCCGCTCGAAGAGGAGCGCGAGGGTGGGCGCCTCGATCTCGAGCCCGAGGTCGGCGGTGTGCTCGACCTCGCGGGCAAAGGGGCCGCCATCCCGGGCGCGCGTCACCATCCCCGCGCTCAGTGGGCCGGCTCGGCCGCCCGCCGGCTCTCGTGCTCGATCTGGATGGTGACGTGCTCGATCTGGAACTCCCGCGCGCAGAGATCCGCCATGGCGGCGAGGATCGCGTCGTCGCCGGCCGCGCCGTTCACGACCGCGTGCGCGGAGAGCGCGTACCGCCCCGTCGTCAGGCTCCACACGTGGAGGTCGTGGACCTCGTCGGTGCCGGGGACGCGCTCGAGCGCCAGGCGGAGCGTCTCCACGTCGATGTGCGCCGGCACCGCCTCCATCAGCACGTCCACCGCCTCGCGCACGAGGGCCCAGGAGCCGAAGACGATGAGGCCGTTCAGGCTGTGTCCCTGGTGCTCGCGCAGGCGCCGGGCGACGAACGCGTTGACCGCGAGACCGACCAGCGCGACGGCGAGCATCCCGGGGCCCGCCACGGCCGGCGGCGCCTGCAGGCGGTGCCAGGCCTCGAGGACGATCAGGATCCCGACCACCCAGAGGATGACGCCGTTCACCAGCGCGGCCAGGATCTCGGCGCGGTGGTAGCCGAAGGTCTTGCTCTCGCTCGCCGGGCGCGTCCCGACCCAGAGGGCGAAGAGCGTGAGCCCGAGCGCCCCCACGTCGCCCATCACGTGGGCCGCGTCGCTCACCAGCGCGAGGCTGTTGGTGAGGTAGCCGCCCACCGCCTCCGTCAGGCAGAGGACCGAAGCCAGGAAGAGCCCGGTCCGCACGGCGCCGAGCTCGCGGGCGTGGTCACGCGCGTGCATCGGCGGGCCGGCTCACGGACGGTCGTAGCGAACGAGCGCGAACACGTCTTGGCCTGCCAGACGCTGCCGACCGTTCAGGAAGGCGAGCTCGATCACGAAGGCACACGCCACCACCCGGCCGCCGCAGCGCTGGACGAGCTCGACCGCGGCCGAGGCCGTCCCGCCGGTGGCGAGCAGATCGTCGACGATGAGCACCCGATGGTGATCGCCGACCGCGTCGTGATGGATCTCGAGAGCGTCGCTGCCGTACTCGAGGTCGTAGCGGGCCGCGTAGGTCCGGGCCGGGAGCTTTCCCGGCTTGCGCACGACCGCGAGCCCGGTGCCGAGACCGTACGCCACGGCCGCGCCGATGATGAAGCCGCGCGACTCGATGCCGAGCACCATGTCGGCACGTCCGCGGTAGCGCTCGACGAACTGGTCGACGGTCGCCCGGAACGCCGTGGCGTCGGCGAGCAGCGGGGTGATGTCCTTGAACACGACGCCCGGCTTCGGAAAGTCGGGGATGTCGCGGATGTGCCGCGCGAGATCCGTCATGGCGCCCCCTCTACCACATCGGACCGCATCTCCGCCGCCCGCTGGGGCCGGCCCGGCAGGTAGAAGAGGGGATTCCGGGCGACGTTGTCCTTGCGGACCTCGAAGTGGAGATTCGGCCCCGACGTACGGCCCGTCTCGCCGACCGAGGCGATCACCTCACCCTGCCGGATCTGGTCCCCGGCGTGCGCGCGGTTGTCGAGGTTGTGGGCGTAGACGGTCGCGTACCCCTGGCCGTGATCGACGATGATCAGGTTGCCGTACCCGCGGAGCCGGTCGCTGTAGAGGACGCGGCCGGCACGCACCGCGCGCACGGGGGTGCCCACCGGCGCGCTGATGTCGATGCCGTCGTGATGGCTTTCGCCGCGCGCGCCGAAGTCGGAGGTGACGATCCCGCTCGTGACCGGCCAGATGAAGGGCGCCGGTCCGTCGGGGAGCTCGCGGGGCGCGGGACGGTCGGCCTGGGCGCTCACCGGCGTGATCACCTCCACCGGCAGGTGCGTGCGAGCATGCGGGATGAAGATCGTCTGGCCGACCTCGATCCGGGCGGGATCCGCGATCCCATTCCGGCGCGCCAGCTCCTCGTGCGATACGCCGTACGCCTTCCCGATCCGGTAGAGGTTCTCGCCCGGCGCGACGCGATGGCGAACTCCGACCGCCCCTCCACACGCCGTCGCGCACACGACCGCCACCGCCACGAGCACCCCGCCCCGCCGCCACACCGCTCTAGGGATCCTCCCACCCGTAGCTTCCGAGGAGCTTCACGAAGCGGCACTCCCCGAGGTATTCCTCGACCAGCCCTTCGCGGCCACGTCGCAGACGCACCAGGCTCTGCAGATCTTCCTCGCCCATCGGCAGCACCAGGCAACCGTGCGGGGCGAGCTGCGCGATGAGCGGGCGTGGGATCTGCGGGGCGGCCGCGGTGACGAGGATCGCATCGTAGGGCGCGCCAGCAGACCTGCCGAGCGTCCCGTCGGCCACCTCCACGGTCACCCGGTCGAGGTAGCCGAGCGCGCCGAGGAGCGCGCGCGCATGCGCGGCGAGATCGGGAAGTCGCTCCAGGGTCAGCACCCGGACACCCAGCTCGGCGAGCACTGCGGCCTGATAGCCCGAGCCGGTGCCGACCTCGAGCACGTGCTCGCCCCCGTGTACACCGATCGCCTCGGTCATGAGCGCGACCATGTAGGGCTGGGAGATCGTCTGACGCTCGCCGATGGGGAGCGGCGTGTCGTCGTACGCCCGCCCGCAGAGGGCCGGGGCGACGAAGCGGTGACGGGGGACGTTGCGGATGGCGGCCAGCACCGCGGAATCGTGGATGCCGCGCGCCTCGAGCTGCTCGACGACCATCCGCTCCCGCTCGCGCTCGAAGCCTAGGGCCATGGGAAGTCGAGCGTCCGGAGGGCGTCGAACGACTTGTAGTTGGTGAGGTCGAGGTGAATGGGCGTCACCGAGATGAGCCCCCGACGGACGGCGTGGAAATCGGTCCCTTCCTCGTCCTCGCACTCGAGCTCTTCACCCCCGATCCAGTAGTACTTCTTGCCGCGCGGGTCGACCTTCTCGACGATCGCGTCGCCGTAGCGCCGTCGCCCCATGCGTGTGAGCGCGAAGCCGCGCACGCCGTCGCCGTCCGGCTGTGCATCCGCGGGCGCCGGGACGTTGACGTTGAGGAGCGTGTCGGGCGGGAGCCCGCGCTCGACGACCCAGGTCGCCAGGCGACGGGAGAAGCGGGCCGCCGCATCGAAGCGGAACTCGCCGCGGCCGAGCAGCGAGATCGCGAGCGACGGGACGCCGAGGAGGGTCCCCTCCATGGCGGCCGACACCGTCCCCGAGTAGGTGACGTCGTCGCCCAGGTTTGCCCCCTTGTTGATGCCCGACACGACGAGCGTCGGGCGACGAGGGAGAATGCCGTTGATCGCCAGGTTGACGCAGTCGGTGGGCGTGCCGTTGACGGCGTAGCGACCCGCTCCGAGCTCCTCGACGCGCAGCGGGCGGTGGAGGGTCAGGGAGTGGCTGACTGCGCTCCGCTCGCGATCGGGGGCCACGATCACCACCTCGCCGAGGGCGCGCAGCGCCTCGGCCAGCGCCGCGATGCCCTCGGAATGAATGCCGTCATCGTTCGAAACCAGGATGAGCGGCGTCGAGGTCATGAAACTGGCGGCAGGGTGCCACCACCACGGGGTGGCTGCAAGTGATTCCGGGGGCCCGTGCGGTGCTCGCGCGCGGCAGAACCGCGCGCTGCGCTCCGCCCTCGGGGTGTGCCGGGCGCGGCGAAGCCGCGCCCGGCACACTCGAGCAATCGGGGCGAGCCGATTTGAACGGCCGACCACTCGCACCCCAAGCGAGTGCGCTACCTGGCTGCGCCACGCCCCGCGACATCCGGGCGCCCCGCGCCCGGCGTCGCCACCTCTTAGGAGCCCCCCACGGAGGAGTCAAGGTCGCGTCAACGTGCTGACACGGCGGAGCGCACGGCGCTGACTGCTCGCTCGCGCCTTGCGGGAGCGCAGATAGTTTGCCAGCTTCTTGACGGCGACCGCCGCCCACGCTGCGCAGGTGTCAATTTCGCCGCGCTGCGTTCCCCCGCTCGACGTCGGCGAGGACCGAAAATCCAGGCGCCGCGCAGCGCCCACCTTGGCGCGTGGGTTGCATTGGCAAATGCACCAGCGGAGGGCGTCGCATGCTGAAGACTTACGCAGGGGACTCGGCGGCCGTGGAGGTGGAGCGCAAGGCGGCTGCGGCCATCGAGCCGGCCCGCGATCGCAATCCCGAAGCGCTCGCCGACCTGTTCGCCCCCGACATCATACTGCCCGAGCAGTTCGTCGAGGGGGTCCGCTCCGACAGCTACGTCTCCGGCGAGAAGGCGCTCATGCTCGCCGTCCTCGAGGACGGCATCCGCTGCTTCCAGGAACACCTGCGCAATCCGCGCTCGAACCCTCGCCTGCTCTCCCGGCAGGCGGAGGAGTGGATCCGGGCGGTCGACTACGACTGGCCCTTCTCCTTCAACAACGTCTGCGAGACGCTCGGCATCGACCCTTCCGCGCTGCGCACCACGCTGCTCTCCTGGAAGGTGCAGCGCCTCGCCGAGGCCGGATCGACGGGCGTGCCAACGCCGCACGCCAAGAAGGTCTACCGGCTCCACCTCCGCACCAAGCGTACCGGCGGCGTGCGCTAGGCCGAGCGCGCGGCGGAGCGACCCCGCGCCCCGGGCTGCTCACTTCGGCGGGCCGATGGTGAGCGGCGGCGGTGCCGGGTCCTCGTCGAGCATGCGATGGAGCTCGAGCAGCTCCTCGCGTACGCGCGCCAGCGTCGCGGCCTCCCCGTCCCG
>VBLA01000070.1 GCA_005879245.1 Deltaproteobacteria bacterium | reverse complement strand
CGTCTCGCGGTCGGCAGCTTCACCTCCGAACCTCGGCTACAGCTCATGAAGCTGCTGGCGGAGCTGGCTCCGGGGGCCATCAAGCGGACCCAGCTCTACAGCGGTGGGGCGGAAGCGGTCGAGGCGGCGATCCGCCTCGCCAAGGCGTACACGAAGAAGTACGAGGTGGTGGGCTTTTGGGGCGGCTTCCACGGCAAGACCGGCGGAGTGCTGGGACTGATCGGGGACGAATGGAAGCAGAAGTGGGGGCCGCTGCCAGGTGGCACGTACCAGGTGCCCTACGCGGATTGCTACCGTTGCCCCTTTCAGCTGACGTACCCCGGATGTGGCATGTTCTGCCTCGACTTCATCCGGGAGTCGGTGAAGAAGACCACGGCCGGGATGATCGCCGCCGTCCTGGTCGAGCCGATGCAGGGTACCGCGGGTAACGTCGTTCCGCCACCGGAGTTCCTCCCCGGCGTCCGGGACATCGCCCGCGAGAACGACGCTCTGCTGATCGCCGACGAGATGATCACTGGATTCGGCCGGACCGGGAAGCTCTTCGGGTGCGAGCACACGGGAGTCGAGCCCGATGTCATGACGATCGGCAAGGGCTTCGGAAACGGGTTCCCGGTCAGCGGACTGATGTCGACCGACGCGATCACGTCGGCGGAGCCGTTCGCGAGACCGAGCGCGTCGTCGTCGAGCTACGGCGGAAACCCGCTCGCCGCGACGGCGGCCCTCACGACGGTGCACGCAATCCTCGACGAGCGTCTCGTCGACAACGCCGCGCGGGTGGGTGCGGTGCTCCTGCGGGAGCTACGCGGGCTGCAGGAGAAGTACGAGTTCATCGGCGACGTGCGGGGCGCGGGCCTCCTGGTCGGCATGGATCTGGTCAAGGACCGCCGCAGCAAGGAGCCGCTCTCACCCGAGGTGTCGGAGGACATCTTCCGGGGCGCGCTCAGCCGGGGCCTCATCTTGATGGGCTACTTCTCGCGCGTCCGGATCAACCCCCCCCTGATCCTCACCGAGAGCGAGGCCCGCGACGGCGTGGCCATCCTCGACGAGGTCTTCGCCGAGATCGCCCGCACGGGACGCCATCGTCAATGAGCACGCCACTACGCGGCGCCATCATCGGATTCGGCAACGTCGCCGAGCGGGGTCACCTGCCCGCGTGGCTGGCGCGCGGTGACATGGAGATCGTGGCGGTCGCCGAACCGGACCCGGCGCGCCGGGCCCGGGCGGGGGAGCTGCTTCCCGCCGCGAGGCTGCACGGCGATCCCGGCGAGCTGTTCCGCGAGGCGGCGGCGCTCGACTTTGTCGACATCGCGACGCCGCCCGCGCTGCACGCCCCGCTGATCGTCGCGGCGGCGGCGGCCGGGCTCCACGTCGTGTGCGAGAAGCCCCTCGTGGTGTCGGTGAGCGAGTATCACCGGGTGCGAGACGCGGTCCGGGAGGCCGGCGTGGTGCTGTTCACAGTGCACAACTGGAAGTACTCCGAACCATTCCAGCGCGTGCGCGCCTTGCTGGATGCGGACTCGATCGGGCCACTCCGCAGCATCATGCTCGAAACCATTCGCGACGGCTGCGCGCGGAGCGCCCGCGTCGACTGGCGCATGTCTGCTGGCCTCGCTGGGGGCGGGATCCTGGTGGACCACGGCTGGCACGGCTTCTACATCATGCTGGGGCTGGCGCGGCAGCGGCCGCGCGCCGTTCGCGCCGAGCTGGCACGGCAGCGCTACCTCACCGCGGACGTCGAGGACAGCGCGGAGTGCACGGTCGTGTTCCCGACCGTGACCGGTCGGCTGGTGTTGACGTGGGCCGGCAGCGAGCGCCGCACGCGTTGGCTGCTCGAGGGCCGCGACGGCGTCATCGAGGTGGACGACGATCGTATCTCGGTGCGTCGCGGCGAGCGCGTCGAATCGTTCGTCTGCTCGGAGTCGCTTTCCGATGGCTCCCACCATCCGGAGTGGTTCGGAAGGGTCCTCGAAGCCTTCCGGCGAGAGCTGGTGGATCCGGCGGTGCGGGGCGAGAATCTCTCCGAAGCGGGGCAGTGCATCCAGCTGCTGTCGCTCGCCTATACCTCACACGCGAATGCGGCGCCTGCACCGCTCGTGCCGGCTGCGGCGGGCTAGCTCACTTGGAGCCCTCCTCCGTGCATACTGCCCTCATATTCTCCCCCACCGCCGCGAGCTTCCGCACCGTGGCCGGGCTCCCGCTCATCCAGCGGACGGTGCTGAGCGCCGTGCGCGGTGGGTTCGATCGGGTGGTCGTCATGCGCGGCACGGCGGGGCCACGCCTGCAGCAGCTGCTGGCGTGTGACCCGCGGACCCGGGACGTCGAGCTGATCGACGAACCGCCCGCCCGTGTGGTCCGCGAGGGGCGGGTCGCCATCATCCCGAGCGACTACCTGGTGACGACGGCGACCCTCAGGCGGCTGCGCGACGCGCCTGCCAGCGCGCGCCTGACGATCTTCGGCGCCGGCGGTGGCAACGAACGGTTGATCCTCTGCGAGGCCGCCAACCTCGCGGAGCTCGACGGGGTGCTCGAGGCCGATGGCGCGGACCTGCGGGCGCTCGGCCGTGCCGAGACCGCTAGCTTCCAGGACGAGCTCTGTGTGCGCGTGACGGACGGGGATTCCGCACGGCTCGCGGAGGCGCGGCTCCTCGCACAACTCCGTGCCGCCACGGCCGATACCGACGGGCCGATCGCGCGCCTCGATCGGTCCGCGTCGCAGTGGATCAGCCGGCGCCTCGTCCGCACGCCGCTCCGGCCCAATCACATCACGATCATCGGTACCTGCATCGGTCTCGTCGGCGCATGGTGCCTCGCCCAGGGCGCCTACGCCCTCGACGTTCTGGGCACGGCCCTGTTCCTGTGCGCCGTCATCATCGACGGGTGTGACGGCGAGGTGGCACGCTTGAAGTTTCAGGAGACGGCCTTCGGGCACACGTTCGACGTGATGACCGACAATGTCGTGCATGTGGCGATCTTCCTTGGCCTCGGCCTTGGCCAATACCGGCAGCACCCCGATGGGCACTACGCTGTCCTGATCGGGCTCCTCCTCGGCGGCTTCGGGTGCGCGGCGGCGGCGGTGTACTGGGTCTTCCTGCGAGAGCCGGAGGCGCTGCACTCGGCCCCGCCGCCGCGCACCCGCAGGGGCAGGGTCCGGGCACTGCTGCTGCGCGGCTACGAATCGGTGATGAACCGCGACTTCGCCTACCTCCTTTTCGGGCTCGCGGTGATCGGTCGGCTGCACTGGTTCTTCTGGGGCGCCGCATTCGGCACTTACGTGTTCGCCGCCTCCCTGCTGTGTGTATATCGTTGGCGCGAGGTGGCGTGAGGGTGCGTGCGCCATCTGGACCTTGCGGGCCCTTGCCTGGCCAGGCGGAGCCGTAGGTAGGCGTCCAGTGCGGCGGCCGGCAGCGGCGATCCGGGGGATCGATCGATCCGGTCACACGACCGATACCCTCGCAGAGGCCGAGGCGCCCGGCGGCGCGAGCAGGCGAGGTCTCCGCCTCCTCGACCGCGGACTTCTCGTCGTCGGGTTGGCGCTGTTCGTCGGGCTCCTGCACCACATCGGAACGCGTGCCGTGCTGGAGAACCTCCGCGTCGCGGGGTGGGGTATCGCAGCCATCTGCTTGCAGGAGCTCCTGGCCTTCGGTGCAAACACGCTCGGCTGGTGGTTCGCGTTCCCGTCGCCCCGCCCGTCGATTTCGTTCGTGCGGCTCCTGGCGGTCCGCATGGCGGGCGATTCCATCAACTACCTGACGCCGACGGCCACGCTGGGTGGCGAGTTCGTGCGGGTTCGCCTCCTCCGTGATCGCGTCGCGACCACGGCGGCCGTCGCCTCGGTCGCCATCGCCAGGGTGGGACAGACCGTGGGGCAGATCGCGTTCATCATGGTCGGGCTGTGGCTCGTCATCGACGAGATCGTGCTGCCCCCGGCGCTGCACCGAGGCCTGCTGCTCCTGGTCGGGGTCATGGTCGCCGCAGCGGTGCTGCTGGTGGTCCTCCAACGGCGAGGAGCCTTCGCCCCGCTGCTGCGGGTGCTGCAGAGCGCGGGGCTGGCGCGCGTCTCCCCCGGTCTCGAGCGGCAGCTCCAGCGGCTGGACCAAATGAGTCCCGGTGACCGTCGAGCGTGCGCTGACGATCGAGGTGCTGTCGACGATGCTCGATGCGTTGCTGTTCTTCATGCCCGGCACCGTGGGTACGCAGGAGGGCGGCAAGGTGCTGATCTTCAGCGTGCTCGGCCTCGACGCCGCGAAGGGGCTCTCGATGGGGATCCTGCGCCGTATACGCCAGCTGGTATGGGCAGGGATCGGCTTGATCATCATGTGGCGCTTGCAGGCCGGCCTCCGGCCGATCAGCGAATCGACGACCGTGCGAACTTGATGACGGCATGCGAGGACGCCGACGATGATCGTGCGAAGCCGAGGCCGCCGTTCGGCATCAATGACCGGAGGAGTTCCCCGCGCGGCAAGCTCGCTGGTGCTCGCCGCCCTGCTGGGACGGCTGCTCGCCCCGGCGGCGCACGCCGAGAGCGACGCCCCGGTCGGCATCCTCGTGCTGAAGGAGCACGGGACGGGGAGCCAGGCGCTCGCGCAGCCCTACCTCGATCGGTTCGTGGCGCTCGCCGCGGCCCAGAACGGCTGGTCCCGGGCGAAAGGCCAGTACTACACCAGCCGCAGCGCGGCGGAGGGGTTCATCGCGGCCGAGAAGCCCCACTACGGCATCCTCTCCCTGGCGGCGTTCCTCGCCTTCAGGGACCGCTATCACCTCGACGTGATCGGGCAGGTGGCCGTCTCGCTCGCCGGCGGCCGGCAGTACGCGCTCATCAGCCGGAGCGCCGCGGACCTCGCCGGCTGCAAGGGGAAGACGCTCGCGAGTGACCACACGGACGACGCGCGGTTCATCGAACGCGTCGTGGCCGGGGGCGACTTCCGGCTCGCCGACTTCACGTTGCTCCGGACCCAGCGGCCCCTGCAGACCATCAGGAAGCTGCTGGCTGGCGAGGCAGCGTGCGCGCTGGTCGATGAGGCGCAGCTCGCCGACCTCTCGCACCTCGCGGGTGCGGACGGCGTCCGCCCGGTATGGCGGAGCGCCGAGCTGCCGCCGATGGCGGTGGTGGCCTTTCCCACTGCGCCGGCCGGAGAGCGTGCGCGGTTCCAAAAGAACCTCGCTCGCGTGTGCGACGACGAAGGGAGCAGCGTCTGCGGTGAGGTAGGGATCGATTCCCTGACGGGCGGCGACGACACCGACTACGCGACGGTAACGCGACTCTATGGCGAGTAGCGCCGTGCGGACCGCGCTCGTGCCGCTCGCCTGGCTCGCCCTCGCGCCGGCCTGCGCCGTGCGGCGCGCACCCGCGCACGCCGAGCTCGCGACGGTCGCGGCGCAGGGAGATGCCCTCGCGCTCGCCGACGCGCTCGAGGCCCTGATCGCGCGCGGCGAAGACACGCCCGCCGACCGCGAGTACGCCTACGCCGTGGTGCGGCGGCATGACGAGGACACCGTGACCGCGACCTACGCGCGGGCGGTCGTGAC
>VBLA01000069.1 GCA_005879245.1 Deltaproteobacteria bacterium | reverse complement strand
TGTTCTCATCACGGTCCCCTGGGCCGAGCACGTCTGCTTCCTCGACGACTCCTCGTTGGTCGCCCAGATCCGGGGCACCGTCCGCGCCGCGGCCGAGACGTGTCGCGACCACCCGGCGCTCTTCGGCTTCCTCGTCGGCAACGAGATCCCCCCCGACATCGTGCGCTGGTACGGGCCGGAGCGCGTGCGGGAATTCCTCCGCACGCTCCGCGACGAGGTGAAGTCCCGGGCACCCAGCGCCCTCGTGAGCTACGCCAACTTCCCCTCGACCGAGTACCTGGACGTCACCGACTTCCTCGACTTCGTCTGCTTCAACGTCTACCTGCACCGCGAGGCCGATCTCCGCCGCTACCTCTCGCGCCTGCAGAACATCGCCGAGGATAGGCCGCTCGTCCTGACGGAGTTCGGCATCGACTCGATGCGCGAAGGCCTGGAGGCGCAGGGTGAGATCCTCGCCTGGACCCTCCGCGCGGGCTACGAGTCGGGCGCCGCGGGGTGCTTCGTCTTCTCCTGGACCGACGACTGGTTCACGGGAGGGTCGCAGATCGCGGACTGGGCCTTCGGCCTGGTCGACGCGCAGCGAAACCCGAAGCCTTCCTATGCGGCCGTGCAGGCGCAGTACACCGCGCCGCTCCCGCCCCGCCTGGAGAAGTCGCCGCGCGTCTCGGTCGTGGTCTGCGCCTACAACGCCGAGCGCACCATGGACGCCTGCCTCACCTCGCTCCGCACCCTCAACTACCCGGACTACGAGGTCATCGTGGTCAACGACGGCTCGACGGACGCGACGCTCGCCATCACCGAGCGCCACAAGCAGACCTACGGCGCGCATCCCGAGGGGCCCGAGCTCGTGATCGTCAGCCAGGAGAACAAGGGGCTCAGCGTCGCGCGCAACGTCGGCGCCGCGGCGGCAACGGGCGAACTCGTCGCCTACACGGACTCCGACTGCGTCCCCGATCCCGACTGGCTCGCGTTCCTCGTCTACAAGTTCGTGCGGAGCGGTTTCGTCGCGGTCGGCGGGCCGAACTTCCCTCCGCCCGAGCCGAGCCTCGTGCCAGCGGCGGTTGCGGTCTCACCCGGGGGGCCGACGCACGTCCTCCTGAACGACGAGGTCGCGGAGCACATTCCCGGCTGCAACATGGCGTTCACCAAGAAGGCGCTCGAGGATATCGGCGGCTTCGAGCCGATCTTCGCCGCCGCCGGGGACGACGTCGACCTCTGCTGGCGGCTCCAGAACCGCAACTACGCCATCGGCTTCAGCCCCGCGGCGACCGTCTGGCACTATCGGCGCAACACGGTGCAGGCGTACCTCAAGCAGCAGATGGGTTACGGGAAGGCGGAGGCGCTCCTCTACTTCAAGCATCCCTACCGCTTCAACCTCCTCGGGCAGTCCCGCTGGCTCGGGCGCATCTACGGAGAGCTCACGGCCGCCGTCCTCTCCCGTCGTCCGATCATCTATTTCGGCGCCTTCGGCCGCGGGCTCTTCCAGTCGATGTACGAGCCACCCTCGTCGCTGCTCGCGTACCTCCCGTTCACTCTCGAGTGGAACGCGATCGGGGTGCTCCTCTTCCTCGCCGCGCTCGTCTCGCCGCGCATGCTGCCGCTCGCCAGCCTGCCCCTGGCGATCTCGTTCGCCTGGTCGGTCGCCACCGCCTTACGGGCCCGGGTCGACAAGCGCTTCGCGGGGCTGCCGGCGCGCGCGCTCATCGCGCTCCTGACATACCTCGGACCCCTCGTCCGGGGCCTGCAGCGTTACCTCTGGCGGCTCCGCGGCCTGGGCCAGATCGACCGGGTGGTCTTCGAGGGGCCGCAGCAACCCGCTCGCATCGACTGGTTCCGGCGGGCGTTCACCGTCGGCTACTGGAGCGAGCAGGGGCACGAGAAGGAGGCACTCCTCGGGATCGTGATGGAGTTCCTGATCCCGCGGAAGTACCTGATCGCCGTCGATCCGGGGTGGAACCGCTGGGACCTGGAGGTCTACCGCGGCATCTGGTCGAAGGCCCGGCTCACCGTCGCGGCCGAGAACCACGGCGGATCGAAGCGACTCCTGAACGTCCGCTGCGAGGTGCGACTCACGCGCGTGGCAACCCTGGCGATCACGGGCTTCACGTCGGCGGTTTTCCTCGGCGCGCTCTTCGGCATCCCCGAGATCACCGGTGTCGGGTTCGCGCTCGGCATCGTCAACCTCGGGGTCATCGTGGCGGAGAACGTCCGC
The DNA here is from genome assembly GCA_005879245.1 of Deltaproteobacteria bacterium. GTDB lineage: Bacteria > Desulfobacterota > Binatia > DP-6 > DP-6 > DP-23. The sequence continues at coordinate 6,900 of VBLA01000069.1, read as the reverse complement.
CTCGGGCGGATCCTGAACGACACGCTCGACATCGTCGCCGGCCAGATCGGCCTCCGGCCGCTCGGGGCCGAGGCCGGAGCAGTGCACGCGGCGGCCGCCTGACCTGAGCCCCCGTCCATGCGGAAGACGCTCCGCCTGATCGCGAAGGTCCTGCGCCGCCTCGCGCCCTACCGCTGGCTCTTCGTCTCCGCCGTCGTCCAGGTGCTCCTGATCGGTGCGCTCGAGCTGGCGAAGCCGTGGCCGCTCAAGGTCGTGGTCGACAACGTGCTGGCGCACCGACCGCTCGGGTGGCCGGGCTTCCAGACGCTCGACACGGGCGCGCTCCTCCTCGTCGCGTGCGGTGCGCTCGTCGCCGTCTACGGTCTCCTCGGCGCCCTCAGCGTCACGAGCAACCACACCACGATCAGCGTCGGGCAGCGGATGGTGAACGACTTCCGGAGCGAACTCTACGCGCACCTCCAGCGCCTCTCGCTCGCCTTCCACAGCCGCCGCGCGGTGGGTGATCTCCTCTACCGGCTGACGGCCGACACCTTCGCCATCCAGACGCTCACCATGAACGGCTTCTTCCCGGTGCTCACCTCGAGCGTCATGCTGATCGGGATGCTGGTCGTCATGCTGCGGCTCGACTGGAGCCTCACGCTGATTGCCCTCGCCATCGTCCCGGTGCTCTTCCTCTCGATCGCCGCCATGAGCCGGCGGATCACCGCGCTCGCCACCGATGCGCGCGTCAAGGAGAGCGCCCTCTGGGCCGTCGCGCAGCGGACGATGGGCGCCATCCGGGTCATCCAGGCATTCACGACGGAGAAGGAGGAGCACCGGCGCTTCGTCGCCAGCAGCGGTGAGAGCCTCGAGGCGAATCTGCGGCTCTACACCTTCCAGACCCTCTACTCGGCGTTCGTGAGCGTCTTGATCGCCGGAGGCACGGCCGCGGTCCTCTGGTTCGGCGCACGGCACGTGCTCGCCGGGACGCTCACGGTGGGCGAGGTGCTCGTCTTCACCTCCTACCTTGCTTCGCTCTACGCCCCGATCAACAGCCTGACCAGCACCTACGGCCTCATCCAGGGCGCCCGGGTGGGCGCCGAGCGGGTCTTCGAGATCCTCGAGACGGCACCTGACCTGGTGGACGGCTCGCGGGAGCTCCGCCGAGACGAGGTGCACGGCGCCGTCACCTTCGAGGACGTGCGCTTCGGCTACGACGCGTCCCGGGTCGTGCTGAAGGGGATCGGCTTCCACGCACGGGCAGGCGACCTCGTCGCGCTCGTCGGCGCGACCGGGGCAGGGAAGACCACCCTCGTCGGTCTCATCCCGCGCTTCTACGATCCGGGCGCCGGCCGCGTCCTCCTGGACGGCATCGACGTCCGCGAGTTCCGCCTGCGCGCGCTCCGCCAGCAGATTGCCATGGTGCTCCAGCCGCCGCTCGTGTTCCCGACGACGCTGCGGGAGAACGTCGCCTACGGCCGCCCGGACGCGAGCCGGGCGGAGATCGCGGAAGCCGTCCGCCTCGCCCAGCTCGAGGGCTTCGTCGAGCGGCTCCCCGACGGGCTCGAAACGATCGTCGGCGAGGCGGGCGCGACGCTCTCGGCGGGCGAGCAGCTCCGGGTGACGATCGCGCGGGCCCTCCTGCGCGACGCGCCGCTCCTCATCCTCGACGAGCCGACGGCGGCGCTCGACGCCACCACCGAGGCGCTCGTCATGCAGGGCCTCGAGCGCCTCATGACCGGCGCGGCGGTGTCTTCGCGCGCCTCCACCGGACGCAGTTCGGGGAGGAGGCCAACCGTGCCGCCTCCTCGTGAGGTCGCGCTCGTCCTCGGGATCGTCGGGCAGTACCCGATGGCGGGGGTGGCCTGGCAGGCGATCCACTACCTCCTCGGGCTCCGCGACCTCGGTTGGGAGGTCTTCTACGTCGAGGACTCCGGCGCGCCGCCCTACGACCCGCGGACGGGCAGCCGGACGGCCGATTGCTCCTACGCTGTCGCGTACGTCGCCGAGACGATGCGCCGCTTCGGGCTCGGGGAGCGATGGGCGTACGTCGACCTCGAACGGAACGAGACGCACGGCCTCTCGCGCGCGCGGCTCCACACGCTCTACCGCGAGGCCGCCGCGATCCTGAACCTCTGCGGGGCGACCGCGCCGCGGCCAGAGCACCGTCAGGGTGCCCGCCTGCTCTACATCGAGACAGATCCCGTGTACGAGCAGCTCCGCATCGCAACCGGCGTCTCCGCCTCGCTCGACTTCCTCGCGAGCCACGACGTGCTCTTCACCTACGGGGAGAACCTGGGCGCGCCCGACTGCCCCGTACCGCTCGGGCGCTTCGCGTGGCGGGCGACGCGCCCGCCCGTCGTGCTCGAGTGCTGGGAGGTGCGCACCGATCCCCGGGCGGTGTATCTCACGTCGGTCGCGTCGTGGGAGAACAAGGGGAAGAACATCGCCTTCGACGGCGAGACCTATCAGTGGTCGAAGCACGTGAACTTCCTTCGTTTCCTCGAGCTGCCCCGTCACACCCCGCAGCGCTTTCGCGTGGCGATGGACCCGGTCGACGCCGTGGTGGCGGCGCGGGTGCGGGCGGCCGGCTGGGAGCTCGTCGATCCCGTGCCGCTCTCCCGTGACCTCGCGACCTACCAGGACTTCATCTACACCTCGCGGGGCGAGTTCACGGTGGCGAAGGACATCTACGTGCGGCCGCGGAGCGGCTGGTTCAGCGACCGGAGCGCCTGCTATTTGGCAGCGGGTAAACCCGTAGTGACGCAGGACACCGGCTTCGGGAAGTTCGTGCCGACGGGGGAGGGGCTCTTCGCGTATTCCAGCCTGGAGGAGGCGGTCGACGCGCTGGCGCGCATGAACGCCGACTACCCCCGGCATGGCGCGGCCGCGCGCCAGATCGCGGCCGAGTACTTCGGCGCCCGCCCGGTGCTCGGGCGCCTGCTCGCCGACGCGGGCCTCGCCTAGGCGCCACGGCCTCGTCGCATGCGGATCATCGTCACCGGGCTCGTCGCGACCTACCCCGTCGGCGGGGTGGCGTGGGACTACCTCCAGTACGTGCAGGGCTTCCGCGCGCTCGGCTGCGACGTTTACTACCTGGAGGACACGGGGCAGTGGCTCTACGACCCCACGGCCGAGACCTTCACCGCGGATGCGGCCGGCGGAGCACGCTACCTCGGCGCCTGCCTCGCGCACCTGGATCCCGCGCTGGCGCGCGCCTGGGCGCTCCGTGCACCGGATGGCACGCTCCTCGGCATGGAGGAAGCGGCCCTCGAGCGCCTCTGCGCCGACACCGACCTCTTCCTCAACCTCTCGGGCTCGTGCTGGCTCCGCGACGCGTACCGCGGGGCGCGCGTGAAGGCGTACGTCGACACGGACCCCGGCTACAGCCAGGCGAAGCTCGCCGCCGCGGATGCCGGGATGGCCGACGAGTCGGTGCAGTTCTCCGTCGACCTCGCTCGACGACTGGCCGGTGCGGAGCGCGCCCGGCGGCCCGTTCACGACCGTCATGTCGTGGAAGATCGAGCCGACGGCGCCCGTCCTCGGCAGCCGCATCTACGGTGGCAAGGACGTCGAGTTCCTTCGCTTCCTCGATCTCCCCGGCCGCACCGCCGAGACGCTCGAGGTGGCCCTCTCCGGCAACGCCCCGCGCGAGCGGATCGCGGCGGCGGGGTGGCACGTCGCCGAAGCCCGGCGCGTCTCCGCCACCATGGACACCTATCGGGATTACATCCTCGCGTCGCGCGGCGAGTGCTCGATCGCGAAGAACGCCTACGTGGCACTCCGGAGCGGGTGGTTCAGCACACGGAGCGCCGCGTACCTCGCCTGCGGGAAGCCGGTCGTCGTCCAGGAGACCGGGTTCTCGGCGCACGTCCCACCCGGCCCGGGCCTCCATCCCTTCTCGACCGCCGAGGGGGCCGTGGCCGGGCTCGCGGCGATCCGTGCCGACTACACGCGGGCCTCCGCCCATGCCCGGGCCCTCGCCGAGACCGCCTTCGAGGCGCGGCGCGTCCTCGGGCGCCTCATCGCCGACGCGGGGCTCTAGGAGGCTGTCCGATGGCGCGCATCATCCTCACGGGCTACCTCGTCCGGAACCCGATCGGCGGCTACGCCTGGCAGGCCGCGCACTACCTCCTCGGGCTCCGCGCGCTCGGCCACGACGTCTGGTTCTACGAGCACACGGCCCACTACGCGCCGGCCTACAACCCGACGACCGGCGAGTTCGGCGAAGCCTACGACTACGGCCTGCGCTCCGCGGGCGGCTTCCTCACCTCCCTCGGGCTCGGCGACCACTGGGTCTTCGTCGACACCGTGCACGGGACGGAGCACGGCCCCGGCGCGGGTCGCGCCGTGGCGCTCGTGCGTGAGGCCGACCTCCTCGTCAACCTCGGGGGCGTGAACCGCATCCCCCTCGAAGAACGGGCGGGCCGGCCAGCCATCTACATCGACATCGATCCCGCCTACACGCAGATCCGCGCCGCCGAGGGCGACGAGGTACTGCGCGCGGTTCTCGACGAGCATGCCCATCACTTCACCTTCGGCGAGAACATCGGTACGGCGCGCTCGCCGCTCCCGACGGGCGGCTACGCCTGGCACCCGACCCGTCAGCCGATCTGCCTCGAGCTCTGGGACGCGACGGGCATGGCCGGCTCGGCCTACACGACCGTCGGGACGTGGGATGCACGCGGGCGAGATCTCTCCTTCCGCGGCGAGGTCTTCCACTGGCGGAAGCGGACCGAGTGGCTCCGCTGCCTCGATCTCCCAGCGCGGGCCGGCGCGGCCTTCGAGGTGGCGATGGACGTCGGCCGCGTCCCGGGCGATCCGGAGGTCCTGCACGCGCACGGCTGGCGGATCGTCGATCCGCTCACGGTCTCGACCGATCCCTGGCGCTACCGCGACTACCTGCGCGGCTCCCGCGGTGAGTTCACCGTCGCCAAGGACGTCAACATCCGGCTCCGGAGCGGCCGGTTCAGCGACCGGGCAGCGTGCTACCTGGCCGCCGGCCGGCCCGCGGTCGAGCAGGACACCGGCTTCGGCGACGTCCTTCCCCTCGGCCCCGGCCTCCGTGCGTTCCGGGGCGTCGGCGAGGCGGCCGCGGCCATCCAGGAGATCGAGGCCGACTACGCGCGCGCGAGCGCCCACGCGACCGAGGTGGCGCGCGAGCACTTCGCTGCCGACCGCGTGCTCCGCGCGCTGCTCGCGATCGCCGGCTTCTAGTGCGACTCCAAGCGACCGTCGTCCGGGCGCGGGTCAGTGAATCGACGCGATCCGGGAGAGGACGTTGGCATCGAGTGTCGCGAAGATCTCGTTCCGGCAGAGGAAGCTCCGGAGAAACCCGTTCATGACCTCGAGCTGGCTCCTGTACTCCTCGAGCGCCGCCCGCTTGGCCGTCAGCTCCTCCGGCGTGAGCTCCGTGTCCACCCAGGTGCTGTCGGGCAATCCCGCGATGGGCAGAAAGCGATCGAAGAGCGGCCCGCGCTTCGCCGGCCACGAGGGAAAGTGCACGAGGTAGGTGAGCACCGTCAGCGTCGGGGACAGGACCCCGCGGCCCCGGAGGTGCTGCACGGCCTCGGTCACGAAGTAGGTCGTGTGCACGTGGTCGGGATGGCGATCGTACGGGTGCGGGATGACGACCACGGTCGGGCGGAAGTCCTCGAGGACGCGGGCGATCACCGAGGTGAGGTCCATCCCGTCGTAGTCGGCATCGGGGTTGACGGCGCCGGGGTAGGGCGGGCTCTCTTCCCGCGTGTACGGGGAGGTGTAGGGCTGCGTCCGCAACCAATGAGCCCGCCACAGCTCCGCGAGGCCGCCGTCGGGGAAGCCGAGGAAGTGCACGTCCTGGGGCCGGAGCCCCAGGTGGCGCGTCGCCGCGACCGCCTCCTGCTGGCGCAGCTCCCCGAGCGCCACGTAGTCGTCGTCGGTCGGCTTCCGGAGGTTGAACTCCTCCTCGGCGGCCCGCTCGTAGCCGTCGCCGTTCGTGACGAAGACGACACCGACCCGCGTCCCCGCGTGCGCGAGACGATAGATGACGCCGCCCAGCGCGACGGTCTCGTCGTCGGGGTGCGCGGCGAAGACGAGCACGCGAGCATCGGCCGGCAGGCCGAGCGGTCCCGGTTGCCCCGATGCCCGCGGGATGGGCAGGAGCGGCGCCGTCGGGCGTTCGACCCGACGCAGGCCGAGCGCCGCGCTCGCGACGGCGAGCACCGCGACGGCGAGCCAGAGGCGCCGGCTCCGCCGGCGTCGTGCGCCATCCGGCGGCAGGGCGGGGACGGCCGACATCAGATCTTGTGCCGCTGGACCAGGTGACGGGCAATGACCAGGCGCTGGATCTCGTTCGTGCCCTCGCCGATGATCATCAGCGGCGCGTCACGGTAGTAGCGCTCGACACGGAACTCCTTCGTGTAGCCGTAGCCGCCGAGGATCCGCATGGCCTCGAGCGCCACCTCCTGGCAGGTTTCCGAGGCGAAGAGCTTCGCCATCCCGGCCGCGAGGTCCGTCCGCTCGCCACGGTCCTTCATGGCGGCGGCCTGGCGCGTGAGGAGGCGGGCGGCCTCGATCTTGGTGGCCATGTCCGCCAGCTTCAGCTGGATGGCCTGGTGCTCGCAGATCGGCTTCCCGAACGTGGTCCGTTGCTGGGCATAGCGGATCGCGTCCTCGAAGGCGGCGCGCGCGACGCCGACCGCCCGGGCGGCGATGTTGATGCGCCCGACCTCGAGGCCGCTCATGACCTGCTGGAAGCCCCGGCCCTCGGCCCCTCCGATCAGGTTGGCGGCCGGTACGTGGAAGTCCTCGAAGCTCACCTCGCAGGTCTCGATCCCCTTGTAGCCGAGCTTCTCGATCTGGCGGCCGACGGTCACCCCCGGCCCCTTCTCCGCGGCGAAGAGGCTGATGCCCGCATAGGGCGGATCGGCCTGCGGGTCC
>VBLA01000068.1 GCA_005879245.1 Deltaproteobacteria bacterium | reverse complement strand
TCGCGCTCGTGCACGATCTCGGCCATCCCCCCTTCGGCCACGCGGGCGAGCGGACGCTCGACCGGCTCATGGCGCCGCATGGCGGCTTCGAGCACAACGCGCAGAGCCTGCGTATCGTGGACGTGCTGGAAGAGCGCTACCCGACGTTTCGCGGCCTGAACCTCTCCTGGGAGGTGCGCGAGGGGATCGTCAAGCACTCGACGCGCTACGACCGCCCGCAGGTGCGCGAGTTCGACGCCGAGCTGGCGCCCTGCCTCGAGGCCCAGATCGTCGATTTCACTGACGAGATCGCCTACAACGCGCACGACATCGACGACGGTCTTCAGTCGGGGATGCTCGACCCCGAGGAGCTCGGCACCGTGCGGCTCTGGGCCGAGGCGATGGCCACCGTCAGCGCCGCCGCGCCGCGCGCCCCCGTCCACGTGCTGCGCTACCAGGCGGTGCGCCGGCTGATCGACCGCTTGGTCACCGATCTCATCGAATCGATCCTGGTTCGGCTCCGCGAGCGCGGCATCGAGAGCCTGGCGGCGGTCCGGCGGGTGATGCCCCGCCTGGTCGAATTCTCGCCCGAGATGACGGCCCACATTCGCGAGCTGAAGGCGTTCCTGTACGACCGTCTCTACACGCATCACCGGGTGACGCGCATGACGCAGAAGGCCGACCGCATCATGAGCGCGCTCTTCGACGTCTACATGACCGAGCCGAAGCAGCTCCCGCCCCATACCCTTGCCCGGGTTGAAGGCGAGCCCGTACCGCGCACCATCGCCGACTACATGGCCGGCATGACCGACCGCTTCGCGCTCGAGGAGTACAAGAAGCTCTTCGACCCCTACGAGCGGGTCTGAGCCTCGGCATCGGCCGGGTACCAGACCGCGTAGCGCGCATCCTCCGCCCCGACCGTCCGCTCCCAGGGCACGGGGGAGACGCCGATCGGATCGCCGCGGCGGGAGAGGTTCTCGACCCGGTCCCAGCGCTGCGCGTACACCGCCGTGAGGGTCCGGAAGCGTTTCGAGATCCCCGAGCCTCCCCAGCGCGCATCGGTGAGGGCGATGCGAGACTTCCCCGCGCCGTCCGGGCGGCAGAGCTGCTCGAGACGGTGCCGCGTTCGCTCCTCGTCCCGGTACTGGAAATGGTGCATGAACACTGGGATCGACGGCTCCAGCAGCGGCGCGGCCGCGCTCTCGGCCTTGTGGAAGCCGATCGCGCAGACGATCGGCGGCCCGCTCCGGTCGAAGCGCTGGAGTGGATGCTTCCAGTGCCCGGTGGGGCAGTGCGCCACCCGGAACTCCTGGCACAGGGGCTGGAAGTCGAGGGGGTGAAAGCCGGGGACGTACTCCGGCTTCCCGTGCGGGAAGTGGTTGAAGACCCGGGCGCCGACGATCCGGAACCGGCGATCCAGCGTGCCGAGATACTCCCGCAGGGTCGTACCGCGGGGACCGTGGTGAAACTCGTCGGCATCGAGCCAGAGCCACCACACGTGCTCGGCGTCCGCGGCCGCCGACACCTCGGCCACCACCTCGTTCATGAGCCGGAGGCGGAGCGTCTCGTCGTAGCTCTCGCAGGAGAAGGAGCGGGCGAGGGTAGCCCCGGCCGCGCATGCGATCCCCGCGGTGTCGTCCGGGCTGTCGTTGTCGACGACGTAGACGCGCTCGCACCCCTGCGTGAAGGCGTTCCGCACGGTTGCGGCGACGACGTCGGCCTCCAGCCACGTGCCGAGGATCGCGAACAGGCGGAAGGAGGGGAGGGGATCGGGCCGGGGCGGATTGTCCTCCGCGACGATCCGGGGCTCGGAGTTGGGCTCAGGGCCCTGCGTCGGCCGGCCCAGGGCTCGTTGGAGACGCTTCAGCATGTTGGCACGGCGGAGCGTCACTCTATCGTCCGGTGGCCGCCTCCGCGAGCACCTCGAGATAGCGGCCCGCCACGATCGGCCAGGCGAACCGCTCGCGGGCGACGGCTTCCCCGCGCCGTCCGAGTCGCTCGCGGAGCGCAGGGTCGGCGAGCAGGGCGGACATCGCGGTGGCAAGCGCCCCTGCATCTTCTGCGGGAACGAGGAGGCCGGTCTCCCCGGGCAGCACCGCGTCGGGGATGCCGTCGACCGCGGTCGCCACGACCGCGCGCCCGCTCGCCATCGCCTCGAGGCAGGCGACGGGCAGGCCCTCCCACCGCGACGGGCAGACGCTGAAGAGCGCGCCGCGGTAGAGCGCGGCGACGGCGTCCCGATCGAGCGTGCCGAGAAACCGCACACGCTCCGCGAGCCCGAGCCGATCCCGGATGGCGGGGAGCGAGGTACGCTCCAGACCGTCCCCCGCGATGAGGAGGTCGATGGGCTCACCCCGCGCGGCAACCCGCGTGAAGGCCTCGAGGAGGACGTCGAAGCCCTTCTGGCGGACGAGCCGGCCCACCGCCGCCGCGTAGGGACGGGGATGCGGACGTCCAGACGCCGCCGCGAACGCGTCGGGATCGACGCCGTTCGGGATGACGACGAGGTGGGATGCCACCTCCGGCGCCAGCGCACGTGCGCTCGGCGCCAGCGACCGGGCACACGCGACCACGCGGGTGGCGCGACGGAGAGCGGTGCGGAGCGCGCGCGGCCGCGAGGTGAACTGGCCGCGGGTTTCGCCGCCCTGCAGGCTCAGCACGAGAGGCGTCCGGCGGGCCAGGGCTGCGCAGTAGGGGGCGTACGTCGAGACGGCGAGGGTGAGGACCACCTCGGCGCGCGCCGCCGCGAGGGCACGGCGGAGCGTAACGGTCGCCCGCAGGAGACGTCGCCGGAAGCGCAGCTCGGGCACGAGGTGAATCGCACGGCGCGGCAGCTGGTGGAGGGGCAGGCGAAGCACGGGCACGGTGGCGTCCAGCGTGGACGCCGTCGGATCGCCCCGCGCGAGCACCGTGATCGGGTGGCCCGCGCGCTGGAACTCGTGCACCAGCGCCGCGGCGATCGTCTCGATGCCGCCCACGCCGCCGTAGCTCGGACAGAAGAGGGCGATGCGCACGGAAGGGGGGCCTCATAGCCGAGGTGCGGGGGTGAATCCAGGCGCCGCGCTCGCGCTCAACTTGTTCCCCCGGGACCCGTCGGATATGGTCCCGACTCCGCGTCATGGGCAGGATCCTCATCGTCGGGCTCGACGGGGCCACGTGGAGCCTTCTCGAGCCCTGGGCGCGGATGGGTCGCATGCCCGCGCTCGCCGCTCTGATGGATCGCGGCGCCTGGGGTACACTCCGCTCGACGATCCCGCCGCTCACCCTGCCGGCCTGGTCCTCCTTCATGACCGGCAGGAACCCGGGCGCGCACGGGGTCTTCGCCTTCCGGCGGCTCTCGCCCGGGCGGTACGAGACGGCTGGCCTGGCGAGCGCGGCCGACCTCCGGGCGCCGACGCTTTGGGACATCGCGGGTCGGGCGGGCAAGCAGGTCGGCGTCATCAGCGTGCCGCCGTCGTATCCCCTCCGGCCGGTGAACGGATTCGTCGTCGGCTGCATGCTCACACCCCCGGGGGAGCCGTTCACCTACCCACCGGAGCTCGCCGAGGAGCTCGGTGACTACGAGATCGATCTCGCCGCGCCGCGTGGCCTGAAACGCGACGATGCCGACTACCGCGAGCGCGGGCTCCCGTACCTCGAGGGGCTCCTCCGCCAGACGCGTCAGCGCACGGCGGCGACGCGGGTGCTGATGCGCCGCGCGTGGGATCTCCTCTGCGTCGTCTACTACGCGCCCGATCGCATCCAGCACTATTTCTGGCCCGAGCTCACGGGAGCGGACGGGGATCCCGACGTCCGTCGGGCACTGGACGCGAACTATGTCGCCCTGGATGAGGCGCTCGGGAATCTCGTGGCGGCCGCCGGGCCGGACACGACGGTCATCGTCGTCTCCGATCATGGCTTCGGGACGAAGCCCGAGCGGACGTTTCACCTGAACCGCTGGCTCGCCCAGCACGGCTTCCTCCACGAGCGGCCGTTCTGGCGCCTCCGCCGCCGCTTCATCCGCAGGCTCGTATCGGCGAGCCGCCGCGCCTTCTACGATACCCCCGACCGGATGGTCGACATGGCGCGCACGCGCGCGTGGGCGCAGACCCTCGAACCTGGCACCTCGGGCATCTGGGTCAACGTTGCCGGCCGCTACCCGCTCGGCTGCGTCCTGGAGGGCAGGGAGTACGAGGCCGTCCGCGACGACATCATCGACGGGCTCGAACGTGCCAGCGACGCCGGGGGGCGGCGGGTCTTCACCCAGGTCCGCCGCCGTGAGGAGACCTACCGCGGACCCTACGTCGCGGAGGCGCCGGACATCGTCGCGGTCTGCGATCCGCGCTTCGGCGTCATCTACGAGAGCGTGCGACGCGATCTGCGCGCTCGCTCCCTCTTCGGGCCCTTCCAGGAGCTCGGCTTCACGGGCACCCATGATGCCGCGGGCATCTACCTCTTCGCCGGCCCCGAGATTCGCGCGGCGGG
>VBLA01000067.1 GCA_005879245.1 Deltaproteobacteria bacterium | reverse complement strand
CCGTCGTCGAGCGCCTTGCTAGCGACTCCCGTCCGAGACGTTGGCGGCGGGCGGTGGGATGATCGTGAGGCCGGAGTCGACCAGTCGGCCCGCGGGCGGCAGCGCCCCGTAGCCGATCTCCTCCTCCGCCGCTACCATCGCTCCCGCTCCGATGACCGCGCGCCGCACGCGCGCGCGGCGGCCGATGCGGCAGCCGTCGAGGAGGACGGAATCCTCCACCTCCGCTCCGCTCTCGATCACCACCCCGTGACCGAGCACGCCGTTGATCACGACCCCACCGCGGATGACGGCGCCGTCGGACACGAGCGTGTTGAGCGCCTGTCCGGCGCGGCCGGCCGCGTCGGCCACCACCTTGGCGGGACCGAGGCCGCTCGGGACGGGTCGCACGGGCCAGGCGGGGTTGTAGAGGTCGAGTGCGGGTCGCGGAGTGCAGAGATCCATCTGCGCGTCGTAGTAGGCCTCGAGCGTGGTTGGATCGTGCCAGTAGGCGCCCGGGCCCTGCGAGCACCCGGGCAGGCGGGTCTCGAGCACGTCGTGGGCCACGACGCGGAGGGCGTCCGCGAGCGCCTGGAGGGGGCCCGCGTCGTCCTCCCCGCCGTCGGGGGGTACGACGTCGAGGAGTGCGTCGAGGCGCTCCGCGCTCACCACCACGTCGCCCGCCCACGAGAGGGCGAAGGCGCGGCTCCCGGGCGCCGTGGCGGGGAGCACGGGCGACCGCTGCACCTCGTGTACCTGCTGGTCGCCGGCGACGCGCAGCACGGTGCGGCTCGTCGCCTCGCCGACCGGGACCGGCAACGCCGCGAGCGTCACGTCCGCGCGGAGATCATCGTGGGCGTCGGCGAGCTGGCGGAGATCGAGCTGGAGGATGTGGTCCGCGAGCAGGACGACGATCGTCTCGGGCTGGTGGGTTCGAATGAGCTCCCGACACCCCGCCAGCGTCTGACGGAGACGGTTCGAGCGGCCCTGGCCTCCCTCGCCGGGTAGCGGCAGGAGGAGGGGCGGGTCCGAGCGGTGGCCGGCCAGCTCGCCGCGGGCGAGGTGCGCGCGCAGCTCGGGCCCGGGGAGCGGGGCCATCACGTAGATCGACGACGCGCCGGAGTTGCGCATCGTCGCCAGCGCGAAGTCGATGAAGCGGTACTTCCCGGCGAACGGCGTCAGTGCCGCATCATCCGCGATCCCGATGGCCTCGAGCGGGGGCCTGCCCCCCGCGACGATCACGCCCAGCATCCGCCGCCCCATCCCCATCCCCTCCTCGACCCGTCCCCACCATCATAGTACGGATAGAAGCCGCTCCTCGATCTGTGCCACCGTCGTCGCCAGGGCGCGATCCGTTTCCAGGCGGGTCCGGATGGTGCGCCAAGCGTGCAGGACGGTCGTGTGGTCGCGGGTGAACTGTGCCGCCAGCTCGGCGAACGGCCGCGCGAGCAGCTTCCGGGCGAGATACATCGCGACCTGCCGCGGCAGCACCAGCTCCGCCCGGCGGCATCTCCCTCGGAGCAGTCGCGCGGAGCAACCAAAGGCTCCGGCGGTGGCCTCCACGATGCGATCGACGCTGAGAGGCGGCGCGACCCGCAGCTCGGGCAGCACCTCCTCGGCGAGCGCCTCGTCGAGCGGCCGGCCGCTCAGCCGAGCGTGCGCGGCGAGGCGGGTGAGGGCCCCCTCGAGGCGACGGACGTCGCCCGCGAGGCGGACCGCCAGGCGCGCGACCAGACGCGGCTCGAACTCGATCCCCTGGGCGCGAGCCTTCCGCTGCAGGATGGCGAGCCGGAGCGCCGGCTCGGGCAGCTCGATGCACGCCACCTCGCCGCCCTCGAACCGCTCACGCACCCGTGCCGCGAGGTCCGGCATGTCGCGCGGTGCCCGATCGGACGTCAGGACCAGCGTGCGGCCGCCCTCGACCCACGCGACGAGTCCCTCCATGAGGCGTTCCTGGAGCTCCTCCTGGCCGGCGAGCGAGTGGACGTCGTCGAGCAGGAGCGCGCCGAGCGGCGCCAGATCCCGCCAGAAGGCCTCGTGGCCATGGCGCCCGTACGCTGCGACGAGCGCGCTCACCAGCTGCGCCGCCGGCAGGCAGGCGACGATCGTCCCGCTGCCGTGGAGGGCGTGGAAGACGGCGTGCAGGAGGTGCGTCTTGCCGACGCCCGTCGGCCCATGGAGGAAGAGCGAGGAACCGAGCGTCGCGTTCCCGAGTGCACGCGCCGCTTCGTAGGCGCCCGCATTGCTCTCGCCCACCACGAAGCTGTCGAAGGTCTGCTCGGCATTCGGCGGTTCTGTCGGAATGGGAAGGACGGGCGGCGGTGCGGCGACGCCGAGCTGGACGGGGCAGGAGCGGCCGAGCGCGGCAGCGAGCGCCTCCTCGATGGCCGTGAGGAAGTGGCGAGCCACCCAGTCACGCGTGGTGCGATCGGGTGCGACGAGCGTCACGGTATCGCTCGCCCGCGTGCAGGAGAGCGGCGCGATCCAGGCCGCATAGTTGCGGTCACCAACGCGGACCCGCACGCGCTCGCGCGCCGCGGCCCACACGGCCTCGAGGTCCCCCCGTTCGAGGGCGCGCTCGCGTTGACTCACCGGCCCACCGTCACATCCACAGCTGTTGAGAGGAAGCTTTGTAGCTTGTACGAGCACGCCGTTCCGCCACCGCGACCCGCCCGCTCCGCACCGTGCGCCTCCTAGCCTGCACCCCGAGCGCGAAGGCCAGCGGGTGCCAGCGCGCTCGGCACCGGATGCTCACGTACCTCGGTCATCGCCGCGCCTGGAAATCGCGATGCCCGAGACGGCGCACTCATAGTCGCATCGCACCGAAATGGCAAGGCGAGAAAGAGGAACGACGCCCGAAATTTCCGCGCGGGCGACGCTACTGGTACGCGACGGTGCGTGAGCTGATCAGCTGGAGGTCGGCGATCAGCTCACGCACCGCGGCGCGGAGATCGCGCGCGTTCCGCCGGAGCTCGCGTTCCAGCTGCAGACGTCGGCCATCGCGCAGCGGACGGCTTCGCAGCTGGAGGTACGCGCGCTGCATCTCACCGCGACGCGCCAGGAGTCGGTCGGTCTTGGCGAGCGCGAGCAGACGGACCCGCTGCTGGGGCAGGTCGTCGGCTACCGACAGCAGCCGGGATAGGAGCCCGACGTGATGACGGCCGATCTGCTCGGCGAGCCGGGCATCGGCGCGTACCGTCATGAGGCAGAAGGCGGCCTCGAACTCGCGTAGCGCCGCCTCGATCTGCCGCCCCTGGAGCTGCAGATCGCCGCGCGCGACGCGGGTGAGACAGCGGCGAAAGCGCGCACCTTCCAGCGCCGCGATCGCCGGTGCCACGAGCGGGCGCGCGAGCAACGTGACCAACCCGGCGAGGAGCGCCACCGCGATCGGTAGCAGCAGCAACGCGACGATCAGGGTCGACATGCCGGACGCGGGTCACCTCTCTCTTGGCGTTCACAGTAAGGGAACGCCCGAATCCTGACAAGCCCGTTCAGAGAAGGACGCGATAGTCGAGGGTGGGGAAGAGGTTGTCGGTCTCCTCCAGCGCGCCGAGCGCGAGATCGTCGACCGCTCCCCGCTCGACCTCGTCGCACAGGCGCTCAGCGCGGAGGAGATGGTCGCGGGTGCGGCGCACCGCATAGAAGACCGTGGTGTGCCGGGACATCATGAACGCCCAGTCGCTCGCCTGCGCGAGGAAGAGCTCGCGCAGCGCCTGGGTGAGGGCGCGGCGGGTCCGCTCGTCGGCGCTCGGGTAGCGGCGACAGAGGGCATGGAGCCGGTCGGCGGCGGCATGGAGGTGACGGTAGATCCAGTCGTTCTCGCCGGCGAGCCAGACCTCGTTGTGGCCCCTCCAGCCCCAGGTCGAGCCGGCAGGGGTGGCGAGCTGCACGGTCGGGTGCCGGTCCAGGTCGTCGGTTGGGGTTGCGGCCACGACGTCAACCGCCGTGGCGAGGCGTCGGAAAACGAGCTCGAGCCAGAGCGGCCCCTCGAACCACCAATGCCCGAAGAGCTCCGCATCATAGGGGCAGACGATGATCGGTGGCCGATCCATCGCCTCCGCGAGCCACTCGGCCTGCCGACGGCGGGCCTCCACGAAGTCGCTCGCATGAGCCTCCGCCCGCTCGCGGGCTCGGTCCGGGTCGTAGGGTTCCTTGTGCTCGGTCTTGCCCGTGATGCGGTGGTACTTGAGGCCGGTGTGCAGCCGCTGGCCCGTCGGCGGCAGGTAGGGACGCACGTACGCCAGGTCGAGGTCGAAGCCGATGTCGCGGTAGAAGTCGCGGTACCAGAAGTCGCCCGGATATCCCTCCTCGGCGCTCCACACCTGCTTCGAGCTGTCGGGATCCCGCCCGAAGGCTGCGACGCCCGACTCGCAGGCGATGAGGCGCACTCGGGTAGCCAGAAGCCATCCGGCCCCCGCCCGAAGAAGCGGCGGTACTCGGCGGCGGCGACCTCGACCTGCGCGCGCACTGCGCCCGGCGTGACGTCGAGGAGCGGCAGGAACCCGTGGGTGGCCGCGCAGGTGATGATGTCGATCAGGCCGCGCTCCTGGTAGCCGCGGAACGCGCCGATCAGGTCCTGCTGCCAGTCGGTGAGGAAGGCGGTGCGGGAACGCGAGAAGCGACTCAGGTACATGGCCGCCAGGCGATGGAACGCCGGGTCGCCACGGGTGCGCCGCTCCTCCTTCTCGGCCAACTCGACCAGCCGATCGAGGTGGTGCAGGTAGCGGGCGCGCAGCAGCGGGTCGGCGAACATCCCGAGCAAGGTCGGGCTGAGCGAGAGCGTGAGGCGGACCGGCACGTGATCGCGCTCGAGTGAAGCGAGCATCTCGAGCAGCGGCAGATACGTCTCGGTGATCGCCTCGTAGAGCCAACGCTCCTCGAGGAAGTCCTCGTGCTCCGGATGACGCACGAAGGGAAGATGGGCGTGGAGGACGAGGGCGACGCTGCCGCGGGCCATGGCGTCTCTAGCGCGACGACGGGAGGGGGGTGTGGGTCTCGCTCGATCGCGCCCCCTCGCTCCACGGGTCGCCCACCGCACCCGGGCCAGGAGGTGTCGGCACGCGTTCGCCTCCCCAGCCGGCGGCGGTGTTGGTCGGGGGCGCGTGGCGCCCGAGCCGCACCCAGCGCACCGTCGTGTCGGGTGACGGCTCCGGGCGGGGCAGGGTGATCGTGTTCGAGCGCGCGAGGGGAAGGAAGCGCCCGGCAGGCGTGCGGAGGCCGACCTCGACGAGATAGGACGCGGCAGGGCGCGACAGGTTCAGGTAGAAGTGGTGCGTTCCGGGCGCGATCTCGGTGTCGAACGAGAGCCAGGCGTTGTCCCCGGTGAAGGTGATGAAGGTCACGTCGTAGACGCGCAGCACCTCGCGCGCGCCTTCGCCTTCGGCGCCGAGCACACGCAGCGCCCGGAGACGGGTCGTGGGCGTCACCTCCCAGTACGAGAAGGCGCACCATGGATCGCGGGGGAGGAGCACGATGCGATCGCGCCCGTAGGCCCGCGGCAGCTCTCCGGGCGCGCGCTCGAGGGACGGTGGGCTCGAGCGAGGACCGAGGTAGAACTTGGCCTCCTCGATCTGAGCCTGTGCCCCGCCGGACGCCGGCCGCGGCGTCGGTGTCGGTGTCGGTGGCGCGGGCGCGGGATCGCGACCGACGGTGACATCCAGCAGGCCCTCGACGACCTCGCCGACCCGGCGGGCGGCCTCCCGCGCGCAACCGATCCACTCGCCGATCGCACCCAGACCGGCGGCAAGTGCTTCCGCGACCGTCATGCCGGCGATCGTAACCGTCGCGCTGCGATGCGTCCAGGTCCGGGATCCGTGACCCGGCGGCC
>VBLA01000066.1 GCA_005879245.1 Deltaproteobacteria bacterium | reverse complement strand
TCAGCTCGGGTCCGAGCGCATGGTGGGGGAGAACGTAGAGGGTGTGGAAGAAGAAGTAGAGGACGAAGGTGACGCCGAACCAGCCCCCGGCCGCTGGGCCGGAGAGGGTGCGCGGTGGGCTGAAGAGGGCCCAGAACGCGAGCGCGCAGAGCGGGGCGCCGACCGCCATGAAGGGGCGCCGCCGTCCCCAGCGCGAGCGCGTCCGATCCGAGAGCCAGCCGACCAAGGGGTCGGAGAGCGCATCGAGGGAGCGAGCGATCGCGATCGCGACGGCGAGGTAACCGAGCGGAACGAGGACGACGTCGGCGTAGAACTTCGGTAGATGGACGAGGATGGGGACGACCATCGCCGCGCCGGCGAAGCTCGGTGCCCCGTAGACGAGCTTCAAGCCGAGCGGCAGAGCCCCGGCGCCGGAACTGCCGCGGGTGGGCATGGGGCGCGCATTGTGGCCCGCGCCGTGCGCGCCTGCCAAGTGTCCGGTCGGCGCTCGGGGCTCAGGCGCGCCAGCCGAGAATCCGCGCGGCCGACGCCCAGTCGAGCGCCTCGGAGGCCGCCCACTTCGATTCCGCGGCGGCATCCGGCCATACGATCCACTGCGGGTCGTCGGCCGCATCGATGGGATCGGGCTCCGCGTCGCGCGCGCCGAACGCCGTCTCGTCGGGCATCGGCTCGAGCGTAGCGAGGTCCGCGTTCGTTTCCAGGGCGGCGAGGAGCAAGCTCCGGAAGTCGAAAACCTTTCCGGCTGCCTTCGCGCTATCAACGCTGCGCGTCATCACCCACCTCTCCGGTTATGATCGACCGTAGCTGATCGCGCGCCGGATTGCATCCCGTCGTGCCTCCTCCGAGTGGGGCGAGTCGCGTGCAGAGAAGGGTGAGACGTGCGTCACGTCCTTTCGCGGCCCGGGAAGCCATGCGGAGGCGCTGGACTTCTCCCCGGCAGCCGGCTACGCGACCGCCATGCCAGGACTCAAACGCTACGGGGACTGGGCGCTCGTCACGGGGGCGTCCGCAGGCATCGGCATGGCGTTCGCGCACCGCTTCGCGGCCGAGGGGCTGAACCTCGCGCTCGTCGCCCGGCGGACCGACCGTCTCGACAAGCTCGCCGGCGAGCTCGGCGGCCGCCACGGGATCCGGAGCCGCGTCATCTCGCAGGATCTCGCAGCCGAGGGTGCAGCGGAGCGCGTGGGGGAGGCAGTGCGCGATCTCGACGTCGGCGTCCTCGTCAACAACGCCGGCTTCAGCGCCGCGGGTCGGTTCGAGCGGGTCCCGCGTGACAAACACGTCGAGATGATCCGCGTCAACTGCGTCGCGGTGGCCGCGCTCACGCACGTCTTCCTCCCGCCGATGAAGTCGCGGGGGCGCGGCGCGATCATCATCGTCGCCTCGGCGGCCGCTTACCAGCCGCTCGGCCTCGCGGCCACCTACGGTGCCACCAAGGCGTTCGACCTCATGTTCGGCGAGGCGCTGTGGGCGGAGAATCAGGGCACGGGCGTGGACGTCCTCGTGGTGTCGCCCGGCCCGGTGGAGACCGAGTTCCAGACGGTCGCCGGGGAGACGCCACATCCGGGTGCCACGCCCGACAGCGTCGTCGAGGTGGCCCTCGCGGCTCTCGGCAAGAAACCCTCGGTGGTGGCGGGTGTCGCCAACAAGGCGCGCGCCTGGTCGGTCCGCCTCGGCCCTCGCGCCGTGGTCGCCCGGGTGGCGCTCGGGGTGATGCGGGGGTTCCTGCCCGAGGCGATGCGGTAGGCGGCGCCGCGGACGCCGTGCGGGTCCCCTACTTCGATCTGACGACGCAGTACGCCGCGCTGCGCGACGAGATCCTGGGCGCGTTCGATCGCGTCTGCCGGCAGGCGACGTTCGTCCTCGGCGAGGAGGTTGCCCGCTTCGACGAGCGCGGCATCGGGACCGCCGTGCACTACCCCACGCCGGTGCATCGCCAGCGGGCGTACGCCGGACTCGACCTCGCGCCGGGGAGCCTCCCGCACACCGGGCGTGCCTGTGCGCGGGTGCTGAGCCTGCCGTTCTTCCCCGAGATGACGAGCGCGCAGCTGGAGTATACGGCGCGGACACTCACGGAGATCGTGGGCGCACGATGAAGACGCCGCCGGGTTGGCCGTCGGGAGCTCCGCGCGCTATCATGGTGACGGCATGACCCAGGAGGAGCGGTTGCAGAAGGCGATCGAGCTCTTCCGTGAAGCCTACCGCCGACAGATGGAGGGCGACCTCGAGGGCGCCATCGAGCGCTACCAGCGGTCGATCGCCCTCCAGCCGACGGCTGAAGCGCATACCTTCCTCGGCTGGACCTACAGCTTTCAGGGCCGGCTCGAGGAGGCGATCGCGGAGTGCAAGGAGGCGATCGCCGTCGACCCCGACTTCGGCAATCCCTACAACGACATCGGCTCGTACCTGATCAAGCTCGAGCGGCCCGACGAGGCGATCCCGTGGCTCGAGGCCGCCATCAAGGCGGCCCGCTACGACCCCCGGCACTACCCGCACTGCAACCTCGGGCAGATCTACTGGGCGAAGGGGCTCCTTGCCAAGGCGCGGGAGGAGTTCGAGTGTGCCCTCGAGCTCGCCCCCGACTACGAGTTCGCACGGGCGGCGCTGGCCGCGATCGGGAAGCAGCTGAACTAGCGCAACTCCAAGTCGATGCCGCTCATGCGCGGGCGAGGGAGGGCAGGGCCTGCGGAAATCGCCTGCACCCCCGGGCCCTGCCCTCCCTCGCTCTGGCGACATCAATTTGTCCCCCGCCAAGTGAAATTTTCTCCCCGAGACATCCAGCCCGCGCCCGGCGCCCGTATTCGAATGCGGACGCGGGTCACCCTCGTTCGCAGCACGACACTTTGGCCAGGATGGAGGGACCATGCACAACGGGAACCTACGCCGTTCCGTCGGCGGCGCGAGCTTGGCGCTCGCCCTGGGAGCGACCGCGGTACGCCCCGCGAGCCATCGCGAGGCGCCGCTCATGGCACTCGACCCGGCGGCGGACTTGACCGACGTCTACGCCTTCGTCAGCTACGACGCCGCCAACGTCGGGCGCTCCCTCGGGGATCGGCGGGTGACGCTCATCTTGAATGTCCTGCCTGGGCAGGACCCCGGGTCCGTCCCCAACTACTACGCGTTCGACGACAACGTACTCTACGTTCTGCACGTCGACAACGACCGGGACGGCATCGCGGAGGACGTGAACTACGAGTTCCGCTTCAAGACCGAGGTCCGGAACCCCGGCCAGTTCATCGCCACCCTGGCGCCGATCGACAGCCTGGAAGCGGACGGCCTCTCGCGCGTGCAACGCTACACCGTCACGGAGACACGCTGCCACCGGCAAGAGGAAGACGGGGAGATCGAGGTCGAGTGCGACCGGCATCCCCTCTTCGGCGGAGCGGCCAAGCCGACCGTTCCCTCGAACATCGGTCCCCGCACCACACCGGACTACGCGACGCTCGCCGCGCAGGGCATCTTCACCGACGCCGACACGCACATTCGCGTGTTCGTCGGCCAGCGCGCCGAGACCTTCGCCATCGACCTCGGTGCGGTATTCGACACGTTGAACTTCCGCCGGGCTCTTCCGGCGCAGAGTGCGGCAGAGGACGCGAACGACAACTCGAACCCGTTCGGCTTCAACAACTTCAGCGGTTTCAACATCAGCACGATCGCCATCGAGATCCCGGCGGCGCGCCTCACCCAGGACCGGAAGACGCCGACGGCGTCCACCGGCACCATCGGCGTGTACGCGAGCACGGCCCGGCGGCGGGAGACGCTCCGACGCGGGGCGCCGAGCATCGATCCGAACGAGCCGCCCAAGAGCCTGATCAAGGGTGACGGCAGCTTCGTCCAGGTCTCCCGCATGGGGAACCCGCTCGTGAACGAGCTCATCATCCCGATCGGCAAGAAGGACCTCTGGAACGCCACCGAGCCAGAGGACGAGAGCGTCTTCCTCTCGTTCTACCGGGACCTGGCGGTGGCCGACGCGCTCGAAGCGGTGTCGGGCGTTCCCGTGCCGCCGAAGCCGCGGAACGACATCGTGCAGCTCCTCACCACCTACAACGGCGCCGGCATCAACGCCGAGCTCCTGCGGCTCGACATGACCGTGCCGCCCACACCCGTGAGCGCGTTCAAGCGGC
>VBLA01000065.1 GCA_005879245.1 Deltaproteobacteria bacterium | reverse complement strand
AGTCGTTCGTCGCCATCATGGCGATGATCGCGGCCGCCGCCCTCGAGCCCGGTGTCTACTTCGCGATCAACAGCCCTGCCGGCGTCGTGGGTGCCGACCCTGCCGCCGCCACGGCGACCATCTCGGAGTGGGGATTCCCGGTGACGCCCGCGACGATGGCAGCGCTCGCGCACGAGATCGGTGAGCGCACGCTCTTCGCGCGCACGGGTGGTGCCCCCAGCCTGGCGGTCGGCATGGCGAGCATCTTCGCGCGTACGCTCGGCGGCACGGCGCTCGCGCTCTGGTATCACTTCGCGATCATGTTCGAGGCGCTCTTCATCCTCACCACGCTCGACGCGGGAACGCGCGTCGGGCGCTTCATGTTGCAGGACCTCCTCGGCCAGCTCTGGGCGCCCCTGGGTCGCACCAGCTGGTACCCGAGCGTGATCGCGACGAGCACCGCGGTGGTCGCGGCCTGGGGCTACTTCCTGTACCAGGGCGTGATCGACCCGCTCGGTGGCATCAACATCCTCTGGCCCCTCTTTGGCATCTCGAACCAGCTCCTCGCCGCCATCGCGCTCGTGGTCGCGACGACGATCATCATCCGCGGCGAGCGGGCGCGCTACGTCTGGACGACGCTCACCCCCCTCGCCTGGCTCCTCGCCGTGACGATGACGGCGGGCTACCAGAAGATCTTCGCGAGCGATCCTGCGATCGGTTTCCTCGCGCAGGCCGAAGCCCTCGCCGGAGGCACGGTGCCCGTCGCGAAGCTCGGCGAGGTGCGGGTCCAGATCTTCAATCTTCGTCTCGACGCGGCGGTGACGGCGCTCTTCATGGGGCTCGTCGTCCTGATCGTGCTCGAGGCGGGGCGCGTCTGGTACCGCGTGCTGCGGGGGGCCGCGCCGGCGCGGACGCTCGGGCGCGCGGCGGCGGAAGGGTAGGGGTGGCGATGGGGCTCACCGCCGTCACGCTCCGTGAGATCGAGCGCATCTTCGAGATCCTCGACCGCCTCGGGATCTCCCGTGAGGCAGTCGTCATCCCCTTGCGGCCGGTTCATCCCGGAGGGGTGCGGCGACTGCCCAACGGCAAGCTCGAGATCCAGGTGGAGTCGGAGACCCCCCTCGAGGACTGGCTGGACGAGCTCGAGCGCCTGCTGAAAGCCGCGGCCGCCGTGTCCTGAGCCGTGCCGCCGGGCTCTCTCCCGGCGGCGCTCTTGACAGGTTGCTGGCTCGACTTAGTTTCACGCCGTATCGCGAAGCCCGCTCGGGGCACCGGGGACCGCCCTGGAGCCCGCGGGTTGCCAAGGAGGTACGCCATGGGACTCGTGTATCGTGACCCTTTCGAACAGCTCCAGCAGGAGCTCGATCGCATGACCGACGCCGCCTTCGGCGGGGTCAGGGGTTCGACGACGGGCGTCTATCCTCCCGTCAACGTCTTCGACGGGGGCGACGCCTATGTCGTGAAAGCCGAGCTGCCCGGGGTGGATGCGGGGCGGGTCGAGCTCGAGGTCGAGGAGGACACGCTCACGTGCGCGGTGAGCGGGTCTTCTCGGAGCCGAGCTCGGACGCAGCCTTCCATCGCCGCGAGCGTGCGCAGGGGCGGTTCCGCCGGGTGGTGCGTTTGCCGGGCCACGTGGCGAGCAGCGACGCCAAGGCCGAGCTCCGCGACGGCTTGTTGACCGTCCGCATCCCGAAGGCCGAGGAGACCCGGCCGCGGAAGATCGCCATCCAGGCCGGCTGAAGCCGAGCATCTTTTTGAAGGAGGAAATTGCAATGTCGCCGAACGACATGGAAGCCAAACCGAAGCAGAAGGTGGAGGGGCGCGAGGAGTCGACTCGTCCAGGGGCGTACTTCCTGCCCCCGGTGGACATCTTCGAGACGCGTGACGAGCTCGTGCTGCTGGCCGACATGCCGGGTGTGCCGCCCGGCGGGGTGGACGTGAGCCTCGAGGGCGACGAGCTCACCATCACGGGGCGAGTCCGGCCCGAGGACTACGAGGGACTGAAGCCACTGCACGTGGAGTACGGGGTGGGCGGATACTACCGACGTTTCAGGCTGGGTGAGGCGGTGAATCGCGACCGCATCCAAGCCGAGCTGAAGAACGGCGCGCTCCTGCTCCGGCTGCCGAAGTCCGAGCGCGCCCGCATGCGTCGCATTGCCGTGCAGGCCGCGTAGAGAGGGTTGCTCGGACACCCAGGTCAAGGGTGTGCGGGGCCGGCGCGCCCCGTGCACCCTAGTCCTCGATCAGGACGAGCGTCCCAACCGGGACGAGCGAGGCGAGCACCTCGATGTCGGCGTTCTCGAGCGAGATGCAGCCCCAGGTCCAGTCGAAATGCCGGCGGTTGAAGGAGGGCTTGTCGGTGCCGTGGATGCCGACCGCCCCGCCCGGCCCGGGGTACTGGTCGCCCAGGCGCGGGATCCGGCCCGCCTCCATGGCGAGCCAGTAGCGGTGGACGTCGTGGAGGTTCGGATAGTCGAGGAGCAGGAAGTGGCGCCAACGCGGGTGGGGCCGCTTGTCGACGATCATGTAGAGGCCGATGGGAGTCCGGAGATCCCCCTCGTAGAGCTTGCTTCCCCCTCCGTTCAGGCCGAACACCGCGGGGAAGCTCCGCACGCGGGTCCCGTAGCGATAGACGTCGAGCGTCCGGCACGTCTTCCGAACGACCACGGCCCACGGCTCGGACTCGGCCCACGCCAGGTGATCGTCGTCGTCGAACGCCGAAGGCGCTCGCGGGATCGGCGGCGTCGCCGCGCGCGAATGCGCGAACGGGTTGGCGCATCCGCCCACGAGCGCCAGGATGCTCCCCGCCAGGAGCGTTCCCACGAATCGTCGAGGCCGCATGGACGGCTTCGATTGTGACAAGAATCGCGGGGAGAGAAAAGGAAGGCACCGCTGCGCAGCTGCAATCGGCCACGCGATGTGATACGCGGCCCGGCGGTGCCCGCTGCCCGCCGCCTTGGGGCGATCGTCCTTGCCGCCGGGCTCGGCACCCGGATGCGGTCGGCCCGCGCCAAGGTGCTGCACGAGCTCGCCGGCGAACCGCTTCTCCATCACCTGCTGCGCGCACTTGCCGGTCTCGAGCCCGAACGCGTCGTCGTGGTTGTCGGCCACCAGGCAGATGCCGTGCGCAACGCTGCCGAGGCGGTTCGGCTTCCCGGTCTCCGCACGGTTCTCCAGCCGGAGCAGCGGGGAACGGGTCACGCCGTCGCATGCGCCGCGGACGAATTCCGCGGGTTCACCGGCGACGTCCTCGTCCTCTACGGTGACACGCCCTTCATCGGCACCGAGACGCTGCGCCGGCTGACAGAGGTCCACCGTGCCGAGGCCGCGGACCTCACGCTCCTCACGACGCGCTTTCCAGACCCGACCGGGTATGGCAGGATCCTGCGCGGTCCGGGAGGTGAGGTCCTCGGTATCGTCGAAGAGCGGGATGCGACACCCTCCGAACGCGCCATCACCGAGGTCAACCCTGGCTTCTACGTGGTGGGTGCCGACATGCTCTTTCCGCTCGTCGGCGAGCTGCGACCCGACAATGCGCAGGGTGAGCTCTACCTGACGGATATGGTGGCGCTCGCCGCCCGCGCGGGGCGCCGGGTCCGGACGGTCGAGGTCGGGCGGCCGGAGGAAGTGACCGGCATCAACACGCGGGCGGAGCTGGCACGGATGGAGGCGACGCTGAAAGGAACGGTCGTCGAGCGCTGGATGGAGGCAGGGGTCACGTTCGAGGACCCGGCAACGGTGTATCTGGGTCCGGAGGTCACGATCGGCCGCGACACCGTGATCGGTCCGAACGTCCAGCTGCGCGGGCGGACGCGGATCGGCGAGAGCTGCCGGCTCGAGGGCACGGCGTACCTCCAGGACGCGACCGTCGGCGACCGCGTCCAGGTGCGCTTCGCCTGCCACATCGATGCGGCCGAGATCGGCGCCGATGCGATCATCGGCCCCTTCGCACGCCTTCGGCCTGGCACGCGGCTTGCCGAGCGGGTCCATATCGGGAACTTCGTCGAGACCAAGCAAGCCCTGTTGGCCCCGGGCGTCAAGGCGAATCACCTGACGTACCTCGGTGACTGCGAGATCGGAGCCGACACGAACGTCGGAGCCGGGACCATCACCTGCAACTACGACGGCTTCCGGAAGCACCGCACCGTGATCGGCGCTCGTGTGCAGATCGGGAGCGACACGCAGCTGGTGGCTCCGGTCGCGGTCGGCGATGACGCATACGTTGGTGCGGGAACGACCGTCACCCACGACGTGCCGGCCGGGGCGCTCGCCGTGAGCCGTGTGCCCCAGCGCCATCTCGAGGGGTGGACGGCCCGTCGCCGCGCACGCGAGACGGGTGCAGGGGCCGAGCCGGTCAAGCTCAAGCCTGCGGCGCGCAAGAAGCCGCCGGCCGGGCGGACCC
>VBLA01000064.1 GCA_005879245.1 Deltaproteobacteria bacterium | reverse complement strand
CGAGTACGGCTCCGTTCCAGATCGCTTTCGGCATCTCCGTCCTCCCTCGCGCCGCTCCGGCGGCGCTCGTTTGGTCCGGCGAGCGTAGCCCCGGCTCGCAGCGGGGGGAAGCCCCCGTCCGCGCTTGCTGGTCTTCCGCAAAAGACGCAATGATCGCGCGCCGCATGGACGCTGGGCACCCGACCGCTCGAGCCGTGCTCTCCGAGCACGACTCCAAGATGCTCCTCGCCCGCTACGGCGTACCCATCGCCCGCGAAGTCCTCGTGGCCGATGGCGCGGGAGCGGCGCGCGCCGCCGAGGAGCTCGGCTTCCCCGTGGTACTGAAGCTCTGTGGACACACGATCGTCCACAAGACCGAGCGTGATCTCGTCCGCCTCGGCCTCGCCGACCCGGCCGCGGTACGGGCGGCGGCGGGCGAGCTCTACAGGCTCCGCCGGCCCGAGGACGGCGACGTGCAGCTGCTGGTTGCCGAGCAGGTGCGCGGGCGCCGCGAGCTCGTGGCCGGCATGGTGCGCGACCCGGCGTTCGGCCCGTGCGTCATGCTCGGGCTGGGGGGAATCCTGGCGGAGGGGCTGGGCGACGTCGTCTTCGCCACCGCCCCGCTCTCGACGAGCGAGGGGCGGCGCATGATCGCCCAGCTCCGCACCCATCGTCTCTTCCTCGAGCCGTTTCGCGGTGAGCCCGCACTCGATGTCGAAGCCCTCGTGCGGATCCTCCTCGGCCTCGCCCGCCTGGCGCTCGAGCGCGACGACGTCCTGAGCGTCGACGTGAACCCGCTCGTCGTGCGAGGTGCCCTGCCAATCGCCGTCGATGCCCTGGTGATTCTCGATCCCGCCGGTGAGCGGCCCGCGAGCCCGCCGCCCGCTCCCCGGCCGCGCGCCGTCGTGCTCGAGCGCTTCCGGCCCCTCTTCCATCCGCGCGGGGTCATCGTGGCGGGAGCCTCGAACCACCCGGGCAAGTTCGGCTTCGTCGCGCTCCACAACCTCCTCCGCTACGGCTTCCGCGGTCCCGTCTGTCCCGTGAACCGCGACGGGGCCGAGGTCCTGGGGCTCCAGGCCTACCGGGACGTGGGGGAGGTGCCCGCCGGGCAGACCGATCTCGTCTTCGTCTGCACGCCGAGCACGGTGAACGCCGACGTGCTGCGCGCCGCGGCCACGGTGGGTGTCCGGGCTGCGTTCGTGGCAAGCGGCGGCTACCGCGAGACGGGCGACTCCGGCAGGGCGCTCGAGCACGACCTCGTCACGACCGCGGACCAGCTCGGCATCCTCCTCGCCGGTCCGAACGGCCAGGGCGTCATCTCCACCGGAGCGTCGATGTGCGCCCAGATGGTCGCGCCGTATCCGCCGCCGGGACGGATCTCCGTCGCCAGCCAGAGTGGAAACGTCCTCTCGTCGCTGCTCAACTATGCGGTGCTGACGGGGATCGGGGTGAGCAAGGCCGTTTCCACCGGCAACGCCGCCCAGACGACGCTGGCCGACTACCTCGAGTACTTCGCGGCCGACCCCGAGACCGCCGTCGCGCTCGCCTACCTCGAGGGCGTGGGCGACGGACGCGCCTTCGTGAGCGCCGTCCGCGGCCTCACCCCCGAGAAACCCCTGGTGGTCGTGAAGGGCGGCCGAGCCTCCGAGGGACAGCGGGCGGCGGCGAGCCACACCGGCTCTCTCGCAACCGACGACCGGCTCTTCGACGGCCTCTGCAGCCAGCTCGGCATCGTCCGCGCACCCAGCGTGGAGCAGGGCTTCGAGTGGGCCGCCACCTTCGCGACGCAGCCGCTGCCGGGCGGGCGCCGCGTGGTCATCGTCACGACGGCGGGCGGATGGGGTGTGCTCGCCGCCGACGCATGCGCCGCCGCTGGACTCCGTCTCCTTCCCCTGCCTGCGGAGATGCGGACGACGATCGACACCCTGGTACCGGTACGCTGGAGCCGCCAGAATCCGATCGATCTGGCCGGCGGCGAGACCCGTGACACGATCCCCGCGGTCCTCGATCTGGTCTGCGCGCATCCCGAGGTCGACGCCGTCCTGCTGCTCGGGCTCGGCATCCAGTCGAACCAGGCCCACGCCTTTCGCACCGGTCCCTTCTTTCCCGGTCACGGCCTCGAGCGCATCGCGGAGTTCCACGAGCGACAGGATCGGCGCTACGCCGACGCAGCCCGCGAGGCGTCCGAGCGCCACGGCAAGCCCGTGCTGGTGGCGACCGAGCTCGTCTACGCCGACCGCGCCTATGGCAACGCCGGCCCGCTTGCCGTGCGCGACGGGGGCCGCGTCTGCCATCCGAGCGCGCACCGCGCCGTCGCGGCGCTGCGTGCCCTGGTCGACTACGCCGAGTTCCGTGCGGCGCTGGTTTCGCCGACCGGCAGATGAGCTCCGACCCACCCGCCTGGCGGCCCGAGCCCGGTCTCTGCGCCGACTGCCGCCACGCCCGCGTGCAGCAGACCGGCCGGGGCAGCACGTTCTGGCGATGCGTTCGAGCCGAGACCGATCCCGCGTTCGCCCGCTATCCGCGACTGCCGGTGCGGGTCTGCCGCGGATACGAGCGGGTTCTCGGCCCGAGCCGCTAGACTCAGCCGACCATCGGAGGGACCGCCTTGGTCGGCAGCGTCCCGAGCACGTCCGTTGGAACTTCCGAAACCGCCACCTGCCGCGCGACGCGGCCGAGGGCCAGGTACCCGGGCGCCATCAGGGCAACGACGGCCGCCGACACGGCCCAGGCCACCGGAATTCCCATCCCACGGGCCACCAGCCCCATCGCGAGGAGACCCGTAGCGCCACCCAGCGTGAAGAAGGTCGAGCGCACCGACAGCACGGTCGCGCGGTAGTCCGCCGCGACATGCTCGTTGGTCCACGCCATCAGCACGGGATCGCTCAGCCCCAGGCTGATCTCCTGCAGCAGGAG
>VBLA01000063.1 GCA_005879245.1 Deltaproteobacteria bacterium | reverse complement strand
GCAAGGCGCCCGAGATCCATTGCGGGCCCTTCTCCCGACGATCGCGTCGGAAGGCAAGGGCCGCCCGCGTTGCTAGACGGAGGCCGTGCTGCGCCGCGCGGTCAGGGCCAGGGAGAGCGCCACGTAGTAGACGGGATACGCGAGCGAGACGAGCACCACGGTCCGCGGCACAGTTGCCTCGAGGGCGAGGCGGAGGAGCGCATAGAGAACCGTCGCAGCCCAGACGAGACCGAGCCCCACCGTGAGCGAGCGCAAGGTGAGCGTGCGCGACGGGTAGACGTAGCGGATCGGCACGAAGACGGCGACCGAGAAGGCGACGACCACGACGGCATTCAGCGCGCGTGGCCAGCCGAGCGCGTAGAGGTAGAAGGCGACCACGTTCCAGTAGGACGGGAAGCCGGTGAAGTAGTGATCAGCGGTCTTGGCGTCCGTGCGACAGAAGCCGTAGGCGCTCGCCAGCACCACGCAGAGGGCCACCGGCGCGGCGATGCCGGCCGGCAGCAGGTCGAAGTGCACGAGGAAGAGTGCCGGGAGGATCACGTACGTGAAGTAGTCGACGATGTCGTCGAGCTTCGTGCCGTCGAATTCGGGCAGGACCTGCTTCACGCCGACGGCGCGCGCCAGCGTGCCATCGACCGCATCGACGGCGAGGGTGTAGGCCATCCAGCCGAACGCCGCGGCCGCAGCGTGGCGCTCGATCGCCAGGATCGCGAGCACGCCGGCGGCGGCGCCGCTCGCCGTGAACAGGTGGACGCCCCAGGCGGCGCTGCGCCGGAGCGGTCCCGCGGAAACCCCGCTCACTCCCCTAGCCCGGGCAGGTAGAGGATCTGGACGAGGTTGCCGTCGGGATCGCGGCAGTAGCACGACACCGACCCGTCCCGGTGGGCCTTGGGCTCGTGTACGAGAGGCACGTTCCGGGCGCGCAGCGTGGCAGCTGCGGCCTCGACGTCCTCCGGCGTCGCCACCACGAAGCCGAGGTGATCGAGCGCGCCCTCGGCCCGCGCGCCGGGGTGGTGGTGGAGGGCGAGGTTGTCATCACCCGAGCTCAGGTAGACGTTGTCCGCATCCGGCGCCCACACGATGCGCATGCCGAAGGTCTCGACGTAGAACGCCGCGGCGGTGCGCACGTCGCGGACGCGCAGCGCCACGTGCCGGAGACCACGCACCCGGACGGCCGGTGCGTCCATGGCGGACCTTCTACTGTGCGGCGTGACACCCCGCAACGGAGCGAGGAGCGGCGTGCTAGCCGTCGCAGTGCAGTCGGCGGCCACGCGGCCGCGCACAGCTGAGCGAGTCGCTGAAGGTCATGCCGCTGACCTGGAGGTTCGCGCTGATCAGCGGCGGCGCGCCGGAGCCTAGGTCCACGTTCTTCACCGCCACGCGCACCCGGTAACTGCCGCTCGCCTCGGGCCGGAGCGTCATGAGCGCCCGGTCGCTCCGATAGCGGAGCGCGTGCCGCTGCGCGCCGTTCCGGGTGAGGCTCGCGCCGAGCGACGTGTCGAGCATGATGCCGCTCCCGCTCACGAGCAGAGCGCGGGCGCCGTTGGAGGCCACGCCCGTGGGAAGATCGATGCTGCCGCGCCAGACGAGGTGGCTCCGCACCCCGGCCAGCCGCGCGGAGAGCTTGCTGGCGAAGATGGGCTGGCAGGGGCCGTCGCTGCTGCCGGCCGGCACCAGCGGACAGGGATCGCAGAGATCGCCGATCCCGTCGCCGTCCGTGTCCGTCTGGGCGGGGTTCGGGAGCGCCGGACAGTTGTCCACGGCGTCGGTGAGGCCGTCCTGGTCACTGTCATCGGTCGCCGGATCACCGCCGCCCGGGCCGGGGTAGATCGAGCGCAGCGCGGCGATGTCGTCTGCGTGGACCGAGGCGCCCCGACCGTCGAAGTGCGCGCGATAGTACATCGTCGCGTCCTTCAGATCGGGCGGGGCATTGTCCACCTCAGAGCTGTGACCGAGTCCGATCGTATGGCCGATCTCGTGCGTCGCCACTTCGGCCAGGTTGGTCTCGTTTCAGAAGGTGCACGACCCGAAGCCCGAGTTGAAGGTGACGTTGCCCTCCGTGATGCGGAAGAAGCGCACGCCGTTCACCATCTCGGTCTCCGCCGAGGTGCAGAAGCCGCCGAGCGCGAGCACACCGCTGCAGCCGACCGGCTTCGACATCTCTCGGAACGGGTCGTTGAACACGATCTGGGACACCCCGTCGCACTGCAGGGGGGCCGGAGCGATGCTGCCGCCGCGGGCGAGCACGATCGAGGCGCCGGTGACGTTGGTCCAGGCGGCGAACGCGCCGTCGAGCGCGTACGTGAACGCGTCGACCGACTCGCGCTCGAGACCTGGCGTGACCAGCTCGGGGGGCACGGTCACGAGGGCTTGGGGTGGCGCTCCCGTCTCGGCGGCGACCGCGCGGGCGATCGTCCGGAGGAGACGCGCGAGCGCCACGCGGTGCACCGGCTGGCTGTCGACGAAGAGAGCGTCCAGGCGCCGCTCGGCCATGGTCGCCCCGGTACGAGGATGGGGAACGAGGACGAACTGTCCCAACCCGAGTGCGGTGGTGCGCACCGTGCCGTCGTGGTGCACCGAGAGGAAGAGGAGCTGCCGCTCCCCGGTCGCGAAGCGCGCCCCACCGGGGATCCAGAGGCCACGATCGCCCACCTGGCCACCCGGCTGACGCAGCGTCACGAGCGCGCCGACGTGGCCGCGAAGCTCACGCTCCACCTCGACGGTCACCAGCGTGCTGATCGCGCCCTCCGGGCTCGCCACCATCTCGATCGCCGCCACGCGGCCGATGACGATCGCGTCGGCGCTGCGCGCCAGCACGCGCTCGTTCATGCCGACGAAGGTCGCTGCCCGTGCCGGCGAGGCGAGGATGACGAGTGCAATGGCGATGGCGATGGTCTTCGTGATCCGCAAGGGTCTCTCTGCCGACGGCCCGCGCTCGCGAGCGCTGTGTCTTGTGCAACGCGGGTGCCAGGGACGGCCGGGCCGAGAGCCGAGCGGATCCGCGGACTTCGCCACGGCCGAGCGCCGGTCGGCGCGGCCGCGAAGGTGACGGAGCGGCGATTATCTGCCGCTCGGGACTGCCGCCGCGAGCACCGCCGTGGCGCGCTCCGCGTCGGGGAAGGTGTCGATCGCGGCGGCGAGCCGCTCGATCGCACCCGGCGGCAGGACGCGCCCGGCGAGCTTCCGGAACTTCGCGTCCATCTCCGCAGGGGCCGGGAAGTTCTCCGGGTCACCGCGGGGGTGCTCGATGCGGGCCTCGATCGACCGCCCGTCGCGGAGGGCGATCCGGACCCACGACGCCCAGGCGCGCGGGTAGAGCGCGTCGAGCTTCGGATCGCGGATGGCGGTGACCCGCTGCATGAGCCCCCGCACGGTGGGATCCGCGATGGTCGAGAGGGTGAACTCGTCGGGTGAGGCGGCGCCCCGGACGAGGGCGACCGCGATGCCGAAGGGCAGGCTGAACTGCGCGTCGACCACGGAGAGAGGCCGCTGCTTCGCGGCCATCGGCTCGCAGATGATCGGGAAGGCGGCCTCGAGGACGCCCACCTCGACCTGCTCGACGGCCCGCGGCACGACGCCATGCGAGGTGCGGAGCGCGAGCGTGGCGTCGATCGGTCCCTGCATGTAACGGCAGCAGGCGTGGGGCTTCACGCTGGTCGCGCTGAGCGCGTACCCGTCGCGGGGAAGAACCGGCGCGAAGAGCGGCGTCGGATCCGCGCCCTCCGAGTATGCGGTGAGAAAGCCGAACCGTCCCTCGAGGATCGTCGCCGGCGCGCGGAAGCCCGCCGCGGCGAGGGCGGCAGCGTGGAGCCCCGCGCAGGCCGCCCAGCCGGGGTGCAGGCGCTTCGTCCAGGCCCCGTTGGCGAGGAACTCCATCGAACCCGACGCCTGGCTGCCGGCGATCCCGAGCGCTGTCGCGAGCGCATTCACGTCGAGCCCGAGCACGGCGCCGGCTGCGGCCGCCGCCCCGAAGGCACCGCACGTTCCCGTCGGATGAAACCCGCGACGATAGTGCGCCGCCGGTCCGAGCGCCCGCGCGAGCCTCGCCGCGACCTCGTAGCCCCCGACCGCCGCGCGGAGCACGAGCTGGCCTCCGGCCTCGGCGAGCTCGGCCGCGGCGAGGGCCGCCGAGAACACGCTGGCGCCGAGGTGGATCGAGCCCTGCTGGTAGGTGTCGTCCATCTCGAGCGTGTGGGCAGCTGCGCCGTTGGCGAGCGCCGCCTGGGCCGCGGGCAGACGGTCCGCGGCTCCGAGCACGGTCGCGGTGCCCGTGAACGCGAGCGCACGGAGCGCGCGACGCAGGACGACGCTCGACTCGACGTTCGACCCGCCGAGCGCGACGCCGAGGTAGTCGCGGAAGAGGACGTGTGCCCGCTCGATGACGGCTGGCGGGAGGGGCCCGTCGCGGATCGCCGCCGTGTCGGCGGCAAGCCGCCGTGCGAGCGGCTCGCCCGTCTCGGTCACGCTCATCGATGTCCTTCGCTCGCGCTCACGTACCTTCCGCTAGCGAGCTGGCCTTCGCGGATCAAGCCTCGCGCGCCGCCGCGACGTGGCGCTGCCAGGCGGCGAAGCGCTCCTCGCGTGCGGCCGGGGACATGGTCGGCTCGAAGAGGCGGTCGCGATGCCACGCCTGGTGCAGCTCGGCGGCCGTCCGCCAGACTCCCGTCGCGAGGCCCGCCAGGTATCCGGCGCCGAGCGCCGCGGCCTCGATGACGGTCGGCCGCTCGACCGGAAGGCCGAGCGCGTCGGCCTGGAGCTGGAGGAGGACGTCGTTCTGGGCGGCACCGCCGTCGGCGCGCAGCGCGGCCGGTGCAGCGTGCGGCGAGTCGGCGCGCAGCGCCTCGTAGACCTCCCGGCAACGCCACGCGATCCCCTCGAGCATGGCGCGTACCACGTGCGCGCGGGTGGTGGCGCGCGAGAGGCCCCCCAACACGGCCCGCGCTCCCGCCTCCATGTATGGGGTGCCGAGGCCCTGGAAGGCCGGGATGGCCCAGGCGCCACCCGCATCCGGTACGCTCGCGGCGAGCGCCGCGCTCTCCTTCGCGCTCTCGAGGATGCCGAGCCCGTCGCGCAGCCACGTGATGGCAGCGCCCGCGGTGATCGCCGTGCCCTCGAGGCAGAAGCTCGGCACGCCGTCGCGCTGCCAGAGGACGAGTGGATAGGCCGCGCGCGTCGACCAGAGCGGCTCCGGCCCGGCATTCAGGTCGACCATCGCCGAGGTGCCGTACGTGATCTTCACCTCGCCCGGCTCGAGGCGGAGCTGTCCCATCATCGCGGCCTGCTGGTCACCGATGATCGCCGCGAGGGGGACGGACGGCAGGCCGGCCACATCCACCCGGCCGAGCACGCTGCTCGAGTCGCCGATCGTGGGAAGAGCGGCGGGAGGGACGCGGAGCGCCTCGAGCACGGCCGGGTTCCAGCTGCGCGCGAGGAGGTCGTAGAAGCCGCTGCACGAGGCGTGGGAGGCGTCGGTCGCCGACACGCGGCCGGCCGTGAGCCGCCATGCGACCCAGGCGTCGAGCGTGCCGCAGCGGAGCCGTCCGGCCCGCACGCCATCGCGCTCGGGGTCGACGCGGTCCAGGATCCATTCGATCTTCGTCGCGGCGGTGAGCGGGCTCACGAACACGCCCTCGGCGAGGAGCGTCCGGCAACGTTCCGCTGTCCGGCCATCTTGCCACGAGAGCGCCGGGTGGACGGGCCGTGCGGTCGCGGCTTCCCAGACGACGGCCGTGCCGCGCTGACTGCTGAGACCGAGTGCCTGCACCCCTGGGGCCACGGCTCCGCCGAGGACCGTCCGCGCGACCTCGCCGATGGCGCGGAAGAGGGCCTCGGGATCGTGCTCCACCAGCCCCGGGCCGGGGTAGGTGGGAAGCACCTCGCGGTACGCCTCCCCGCGTGGCCTCCCGGTCGGATCGAGGAGGAGGGCCCGGACCCCGGTTGTCCCCACGTCGAGGGCGAGTATCGTGCCTTCGCGGGGCCCTTGACGCATCGGCTCCGCTTCTAGTGCAATGGTCACTAGCCCGCAAAGCGCGGAAAGGAGAATCGCCTCTCATGCTCGTCAAGATGCGACGGGATGCGACGTCCGAGGAGGTCGCGGCCGTCGAGCAGAAGCTCCACGGGCTCGGCTTCAAGACCGGCAAGATGGTCGGCGCGGAGATCACCCTCATCGGCGTGTACGGGGACATCTCCGCGCTCCCCGTCGGCGAGATCGAGGAGCTCGCGGGGGTCGAGCAGCTGATCCCGATCTCGCGGGCCTACAAGCGCGCGGCGCAGAAGGGACCACCCGATCGACGGATCTACCAGGCGGTGAAGATCGGCAGCGTCGTCTGTGGCGGGGACGAGCTCGTGGTGATCTCGGGGCCGTGCTCGGTCGAGAGCGAGCCCCAGATCATGGAAGGCGCCCGGCTGGTGAAGGAGGCGGGAGGGCAGTGTCTCCGCGGCGGCGTCGTCAAGTACCGCTCGAGCCCCTACAGCGGCTGGGAGGGCCTCGGCTCGACCGACACGGAGTCGCTCAAGCGCGGGCTCGCGCTCATCGTGAAGGCCGGACGGGAGTTCGGGCTCCCGACGGTGGTCGAGATCCTCGATCCGGCCGACGTGTCGATCTACGAGGACGCGGGCGTCGACTGCTTCCAGATCGGGGAGCCGAACAGCAAGAACCAGGCGCTCCTGAACCGCCTCCGGACGACGCTGCTGCCGGTCGTCCACAAGCGGGGCAACTCGCTCGACACGGAGGCGTACCTCCTATGGGTCGAGCGCATCATGTCGGGAGGCAAGGAGAACGTGATCCTCTGCGAGCGGG
>VBLA01000062.1 GCA_005879245.1 Deltaproteobacteria bacterium | reverse complement strand
CTTCCTGAGACGGTTTTACGAGGACCCCGAGAAGTATGCCTTCCAGACCCAGCTCAACTTCCTCCTCGAGCGGTATCGCCAGCAGCAGGAGCTCACGCAGGTCGAGCTCTTCCAGCAGGGTCTGGTCGCGGACTACCTCTTCGCCAAGGACGGGATCTTTGCCGCCCTCACGCTGGGTCCGGACGAGTTTCACCTCTACCAGCAGATCTTCCAGCTGCTCGATCGACGCCTGCCGCGGCCGGATCTCGTCATCTATCTCGAGGCCCGTCCGGATGTGTTGCTGCGGCGGCTGCGGAAGCGTGATAGGGAGTTCGAGCGTGGTATCCGGCCAGAGTACCTGGAGAGACTGACGGAGGCGTTCAGGAGCTACTTTCACCAGTACACCGAGGCCCCACTCCTGGTGGTCAATTGCTCGGACATCGACTTCGTCGAGCACGGCGGCGACTTCGCCGACCTGATCAAGGAGATCCGGGCCATGCGACAGGGGGTGCAGCACTACATTCCGCTTGGATCCCGGTAACGACCCTGACCCGATTGCGGGCAGGGATTGGGACGGACCGAGACGGGACGCACTGACGGCGCGACGAGAACCGCAACCCGGCTCTGACCGGCCCCGAGCACGTACGCCGGGGATCGGGCGGGGAGGGGAACCGAGCGCTTCTCCGGCGCACCTGACGGCCTCCCGGACCATCGGTCCGAGGAGGTCGTTTTCGTATGGAGCCGAAGAAGCTGACGGTGCCCGACATCGGGCGGATGAAGGCCGCAGGCGAGCGCATCTCGATGGTGACCGCCTACGACTGCCCCTTTGCGCGACTGCTCGACGAAGCCGGGGTGGACATCCTCCTCGTCGGCGACTCGCTCGGCATGGTCGTCCAGGGTCTCGAGACGACGCTGCCGGTGACGCTCGACGAGATCGTCTACCACACACGCATGGTGGCACGCGGGCGGCGCCGCGCGCTCGTCCTCGGTGACCTGCCGTTCGGCTCCTACCAGGCGAGCCCGATGCGGGCGGTCGAGAGCGCCATCCGGCTCGTCAAAGAGGGCGGTGCCGAGGCAGTGAAGCTCGAGGGCGGGACCACGATGGCCCGCACCATCGAGGCGATCGCCGCGATCGACATCCCGGTGGTCGGCCACGTGGGGCTCACCCCGCAGTCCGTGCATCGCATGGGCGGGCACCGCGTGCAGGGGCGGCGCGGCGGCCACGCGCCGGGCGAGCGTGACCGCGTGCTCGACGACGCGCGCGCGGTCCAGGCGGCGGGGGCCTTCGCACTCGTCCTCGAGTGCATTCCCCTCGACCTCGCCGCCGAGATCACCGCCGAGCTCACCATCCCGACGATCGGTATCGGTGCCGGGGCCCACTGCGACGGCCAGGTGCTCGTCCTGCACGACCTCCTTGGCCTCTCGTCCGACTGGACGCCCCGCTTCGCCAAGCGCTACGCCGAGCTCGGGCGCGAGGTCGTGCGCGCCGCCAGCGCCTACGTGGAAGAGGTGAAGGGCGGGCTCTTCCCCACCGAGGCACAGGCCTTCGGGGCGCGCGCGGCCAAGGCCGGGTGATGGAGACCATCGTCGAGCCGGGCGCCATGCAGGCGTGGGCGGATGCGACCCGGGCCGCCGGGCTCCGCGTCGCGCTCGTCCCGACGATGGGGGCACTCCACGCCGGGCACGTGGCGCTCGTCGCCGAGGCGCGCCGGCGCGCGGAGCGCGTCGTCGTCTCGATCTTCGTGAACCCCATCCAGTTCGACCGGCGGGACGACTTCGAACGCTACCCGCGAACGCTCGAAGACGATGAGGCGCGGTGCACGGCGGCGGGCGTCGACGTCGTGTTCGCGCCGAGCGCGGGCGCCATGTACCCGGAGGGGTTCAAGGCGGCCGTCGAGGTGGCGCACCTGACGGCGCCGCTCTGCGGGCGCGGGAGGCCCGGGCACTTCCGGGGCGTGACGACCGTCGTGACGAAGCTCTTCCACTGCGTCCGGCCCGACGTCGCCGTCTTCGGCGAGAAGGACTGGCAGCAGCTCGCCGTCATCCGGCGCATGACGGCCGACCTCGACTTCGGGATCGAGATCGTGGGCGTGCCGACGATACGGGAGGCGGATGGGGTGGCGCTCTCGAGTCGGAACCGGCGCCTGGGGCCCGTCGACCGCGAGGCGGCGCGCTGCCTGCCACGCGCCCTCGGGGCTGCAGCCCAGCTCGTGACGGCGGGCGAGGCGAGGGCGCGCGCAGTCCTCGCGCGGGTGGAGGCGGAGATCGGGGGCGAGCCGCGGGCGAAGCTCGAGTACGCCGCGCTCTGCGATCCCGACACGCTCGAAGACGTGACCGATGTGAAGGCGCCGGCACTCCTCGCGCTGGCGGTATGGGTTGGTGGTGTGCGGCTGATCGACAACCGTCTCCTCGTACCAGGAAGGATCAACCGATGATGCGCAAGATGCTGCGCGCGAAAATCCACCGCGCCACCGTGACCCAGGCCGACGTGCACTACGAAGGGTCGATCACCATCGACCGCCGGCTGATGGACGCGACGGACCTCCTGCCCAACGAGGCGGTGTGCGTCTGGAACGTGACG
Source organism: Deltaproteobacteria bacterium (assembly GCA_005879245.1). GTDB lineage: Bacteria > Desulfobacterota > Binatia > DP-6 > DP-6 > DP-23. Next base: position 1,857 of record VBLA01000062.1, on the reverse strand, counting down.
AACGGCAAGCGTTTCGAGACTTATGCGGTCGAGGGGGCCCCCGACAGCGGCGTCATCTGCGTGAACGGCGCCGCCGCGCACCTGGTCTCGCCCGGCGACCTCGTCATCATCGCGGCCTACACCTGGCTCGACGAGGAGGCGGCGCGCGTGTACGAGCCCAAGGTCGTCTTCGTCGACGAGCGGAACCGCATGCGCGAGAAGCGGGCCGAGGTGCCCGGGCCCGAGAGGGCCGTCGGGTGACGAAGGAGGCCCGCGAGCGGGACATCACCCAGAACCGCCGGGCCTTCCACGAGTACCACATTCTCGAGCGCTTCGAGGCGGGTCTGGTCCTGACCGGCAGCGAGGTGAAGTCCCTGCGCGACAACCGCGTGCACCTGAAGGACGCGTACGCGCGCTTCTTCGGCGAGGAGCTCTTCCTGGTGGGCTCCCACATCAGTCCCTACGGCCCCGCGAGCCAGTTCGGCCACGACCCGGAGCGGACGCGGAAGCTCCTGATGCACCGGCGGGAGCTGGATCGCCTGCGCGGCAGGGTCCAGGAGCGGGGCTTCACGCTCGTGCCGCTGCGCCTGTACTGGTCGAAGGGCAGGGCGAAGGCGGAGCTGGGCCTCGGGCAGGGAAAGAAGCTCCACGACAAGCGCGTCGCGATCCGCGAGCGCATGGAGCGTCGCGAGATGGACCGGGCGATGGCGCGCGGGCGGCAGCGCGGCCGGTAACGAGGGGAGTGTGGAGCGCCGGGCAGCGCACTATGCTCGCCGCATGCGACTCTTCACGCTCGCGCTCTTCGTGCTCCTGAACGCCTGCGGCCCGCCGCGAAGCGTGGTGACCGCAGGTGCGCTGGTCGAGGACCCGACGCGATACGACGGCGCGGAGATCGTGTTGGCGGGCATCGTCGAGAACCCCCGTCGAAGCGCCGGGTACACCTCCTTCACGCTCGTCGACGGAACCGCCCGCGTCCCCGTGATCGCGTGGGGCACGCAGGAGGCCGGCATGGGCGACACGGTCGAGGTGCGCGGCGCGTTCCGCTCTCAGCTGCGCGCGGGAGATCAGCTGCTGAGCGACACGGTCGAGGCGAAGTTCGTCCGCGTCGTCCGCGCCGCGGGACGACCGCCCGGAACGCCGGTCAGTCCGCCATAGCGCCCGCACCCCGAAGACCCTTGCCGGGCGGCTGCGTGACCGCCTATAGCGACGCGAATGCGATCCCTCGCGCTTCTCGGCCTCGTCCTCGCAGCGCTCGCGTCGTCCGCCGCCGCGCTCACCTTCCGGGCCGTCGAGCCCTTCAGCGAGAAAGGGGCGTTCGACCTCATCATCGTCCCCGAGCCCTGGAACGGTGGGCTCATCATCTATGCCCACGGCTACACGGCGGATCAGCGGACGATCGTCGCGTACCCTGCCGACATCACGCCCTCGAACATCGCCTCGAAGCTGACGGGCGGCGACCAGGTGCTGCAGGTCCCCCTCAACTTCGGCTACGCGGCCGCAACCACGACCTACCGCTCGGTCGGCTGGGCGCTCGCCGACGCCGTCAAGGACATCGAGAACATCCGCCGGCACTTCATCCGCCGCTACGCAAAGCCGATGCACACCTATATCTGGGGGCACTCCGAGGGCGGCATGGTGACCGAGGCCGTCGCCGAGCTCTTCCCCCACACCTACGACGGCGCGCTCCCGTTCTGCGCCCCGGGCGCCGGCGCGCGGCGGAACTTCGACGGTGGGTTCGATCTGCGCGCGATCTACGAGTACATTTGCGGCGGGGTGCCCGACGCACAATTTCTCTGCCACGTCTGCTCGGGTGGCAAGGCGCGCTGCCTCGACGACGTGGACTGCCCGGCCGGTGAGACCTGCGGCGCGGCCGAGACC
>VBLA01000091.1 GCA_005879245.1 Deltaproteobacteria bacterium | reverse complement strand
CCGGCTGTCGAGGGATGCGATCGTCCGCGCGAGACCATCCACGTCGTGCCCGTCGACCTCGTGGACGTCCCAGCCGAAGGCGCGCCAGCGCGCGTCGAGGGGGGTGAGCGACAGCACCTGCTCCGTGTAGCCGAGCGCCTGCTGCCCGTTCAGGTCGACGATCGCGATCAGGTTGGCGAGCCGATGGTGGGCGGCGAACATGATCGCCTCCCAGAGCGCGCCCTCGTTGCACTCCGCATCGCTCACCAGCACGAACACGCGGCGGGACGAACGCTGCAGGCGCGCCGCGAGCGCGCTCCCCACGCCCATGGGGAGGCCCTGCCCGAGCGAGCCGGTGGAGAAGTCGATGCCGGGGAGCGCGTGCTCGGGATGGACGCCGAGCAGGCTCCCGTCGGCGCAGTAGCTGTTGAGGGCGTCCTCGGTGAGCCAGCCGCGGAGGAAGAGCGCCGCGTAGACGGCCAGCACGGCGTGGCCCTTGGAGAGGACGAAGCGGTCCCGCCCCGGATCCGCCAGGTCCCCGATGCGCAGCACCCCCCCGTAGAGCGCGGCGATGATGTCCGCGATCGAGAGCGCCGAGCCGATGTGGCCGACCCCCGCGCGTTTCGACTGCTCGAGGATGATCCGCCGGATGCGGGTCGGCGTCAGCGCGCGCGCCTCCATGGGCTCTCTCATGCGTTCACCCCCGTCGCAGGACGACGGCGCTCGTCGGCGACGTGCCGGGGCCGCCCGCCACCAGGCAGAGCTCGGCGTCCGGAACCTGGCAGGTCGATTCGCCCCGCATCTCCCGGACCCCCTCGACCACGAGGTTGAGGCCGTGGACATACGCCTCGGAGAGGTTCCCCCCCGAGGTGTTGAAGGGCAGCGCACCGTCCGGCCAGCCGAGTTTTCCGTCCTCGACGAAGGGGCCGCCCTCGCCGCGCGCGCAGAAGCCGAAGTCCTCGAGCGTCATGAGGACCATGCCGGTGAAGTTCTCGTAGAGCTGCACCACGTCCATGTCGCCGGGCCCGCAGCCGGCCATGGCCCAGAGCCGGCGCGCGACGGGCGCACCGTTGGAGGAGGGGTAGGCGGGCGACGGCGCGGCGTGGATGAAGAGGCTCGCGCCCCACGTCCCCTCGCCGCCCTCGGCCGCCGCGAGCACGTGCACCGGGCGCGGGCGAAGGTCGCGGGCGCGGTCCGCGGCCACTAGCACCAGCGCGCATGCGCCGTCGGTCTCGAGACAGCAGTCGTAGAGGCGGTAGGGGTCCGCGATGGGCCGCGCCGAGGCGTGGTCCTCCAGGGTGAGTGGTCGACCGTGCATCACCGCGCGCGGATTCCGGAGGGCGTGCGTTCGCGCGGCGACCGCGACGTGCCCCATCTGGCGGTGCGTCGTCCCGAATTCGTGCATGTGCCGGCGGGTGATGAGCGCGCACATCTGCGCCGGCGAGAGGAGGCCGAAGGGGAGAATGAAGCCGAAGCCGGCGGGCGTTGCCGACGTCGGCTGCCCGCCGCGCGTCCGGCCGCCGACGCGGCCGAAACGGCCGTATTGACCCTGGCAGAGCGCTCGCACGACCGCGACACAGCTCGCCGCCCCGGCGTGGATCGCCTGGGCCGCGTGCGCCACCGCCGCACACACACCACCACCCCCGCCATCCCACACCATGCTCGCCAGACGGAGCTCCGGGCAGCCGAGGGCGGCGGCCAGACGGGGCGCATCGTTGCGGTCGTTCGAGTAGGAGGCGAAGCCGTCGAGCTCGTGCGGCGAGAGGCCCGCGTCGGCGCAGGCGGCGACGATCGCCTCGCAGGCGAGTTGGAACTCGCTTCGATCCGAGATCCCGCCCCACCGTCGGTACTCGCTCTCCCCGACCCCCACAACGCACACCCGGTCCCGCACGGGCGCGCAGCATCGCCCGCGCCCCCGGGGACTGTCAACCGCGGAGGCGGCGTGCGATGAACGTCCCGTGGAGGGTCCGTCCCGCGGGGAGCTGGAGGCGGTGGCGTTGCGCGCCGGGATGCTGGCACTCGCCCGCTTCCGGCGGGTGGCGGCGGAGCGGAAGGCCGACCACACGCTGGTCACGGACGCGGACCGCGAGGTGGAGCGCCATGTCGTCGGCGAGCTCGTGGCGCGCTTCCCGGACGTCGGCGTGCTCGGCGAGGAGGGGACGGTCCGGGAGGGGACGGTCCGGGAGGGGAGGGGGGCACTCCGTATCGTCATCGATCCGATCGACGGGACGGCCGCCTTCGTCGCCGGTCTCCCGCTCTGGGCCGTCTGCATCGGCGTGCTCCGCGGAGCGGAACCCGTGGCGGGCGTCGTCCACCTGCCCGCGCTCGATGAGACGTACAGCGCGGGGGACGGCGTCGCGTGGTGGAACGGACGGCCGCTCGAGCGCCTCGGCGGTGAGCAGGGTGAGGGCGACCGCTTCCTTCTCGCCCACGCCGAGACACACCTTCGCCACCGGATCACCTATCCGGGCAAGATTCGTTCGCTCGGCTCGACCGCCTACCACGTCGTGCTGGTCGCGCGCGGTGCCGCCGAGGCGGCGCTCCTCGGCCACGCGCATCTCTGGGACCTCGCCGGCCCGGGCGCGATCCTGGGCGCCGTCGGAGGCCGCTACGAGTACCTGAGTGGCGGCCGGGTCGATCTCGGCGCGCTGATCGACGGACGCCGCGCACCGGACTACATCCTCGCGGGCAGCGCCGAGGCGCTCGCGCACCTGCGACGGCTGATCGGCGCCCGCGCGTAGCATCGTCGGAAGCCTTCCGGTATCCTCGCGCGCCATGGAGCTGCGGGGCCGCTGGGCCCTCGTCACCGGCGCCGCCAAGCGCGTCGGCCGCTCGATCGCGCTGGCCCTCGCCGAGCGCGGTGCCAACGTGGTCGTGCACTACCACACGTCGACGGCGGCGGCCGCGGAGACCGTCGGCGCGCTCGAGGCGCTCGGCGTCCGGGCGTTTGCGCTCGGCGGGGATCTGTCGCGCAGCACCGAGGTGGAACGACTCGCGGGCGAGGCCGAGGCGCGCTCGGGCGGGCTTGCCGTCCTCGTCAACAGTGCCGCGAACTATCTCCGCGTGCCATTCGACCACCTCACCGAGGCGGTGTGGGACGCGAGCCTCGACACGAACCTGAAGGCGCCCTTCCTCCTCTCCTGGTCAGTCGGCCGCGCCATGCGGGCCCGGGGCGCGGGACGGATCATCAACATCGCGGACTGGGCAGGGGAGCGGCCGTACCGGGACTATCTTCCCTACTGCGTCTCCAAGGCGGGCGTTATCTGCCTCACCAAGGCCCTCGCCAAGGAGCTCGCACCCGAGGTCACGGTGAACGCCATCGCACCGGGCCCGGTCATGCCGCCCGAGGACATGGGCGAGGCCGAGCGCCAGGCGATCGTGCGGGCCACACCGCTCCGCCGCCTGGGATCGCCCGAGGACATCGCGCGGTGCGTGCGTTTCCTCGCCGAAGAGGCCGACTTCACGACCGGCTCGACCTACTACGTCGACGGCGGGCGGCTGATTGCCTGACCGGGTCTGCGTCCTCGCGAGCGGCGGCCTCGACAGCGCGGTGCTGCTCGGGACGCTCGCCCGACGCCGGGAGGTCCACCCGGTCTACGTGCGTTGCGGCCTCCGCTGGGAGCGCGCGGAAGAGGCGCTCCTCGCGTCCTTCCTCCGCGCACTGCGCAGACGGCAGGGGCTCACGGTAGCGCCCCTCGTGCGCCTCGAGCTGCCGGTCGCACGACTCTATGGGGCCAACCACTGGAGCGTCTCCGGCCGCGAGGTGCCCGGCGCCCGGGCCGCGCTGTCGTCGAACTACCTGCCAGGCCGGAACCTCCTCCTCACGAGCCTGGCGGCCGTCCACTGCGCGCGCTTGCGCATCCCCGAGCTCGCCCTGGCCCTCCTCGCCGACAACCCGTTCCCCGACGCCACCCCCGCGTTCCTAACCGGTCTCGGCCGCATGGCAAGCCACGCCCTAGGGCATCGGATCACCGTCCGCGCCCCCTTCCGCCGCCTAGCGAAGGAGGCGGTCATCCGCCGCGGCCGCAATCTCCCGCTATCGCTCACCCTCTCCTGCGCCTCCCCCCGCGGCCTCCGCCACTGCGG
>VBLA01000090.1 GCA_005879245.1 Deltaproteobacteria bacterium | reverse complement strand
CCATCGCCACCCCGCTCTCGTGCGTGATCACCTGCGCCTCGAGCTCGCGCGGCGCATAGTCGAACTCGATGGTGACGAACCGCTGACGGGTGGAGTGCTTCAGGTCCTTGAGGGCGCTCTGGTAGCCCGGGTTGTACGAGATGACCAGGAGGAAGTCGGGATGCGCCTCGAGCAGCTCGCCCTTCTTGTCGATCGGGAGCAGCCGGCGGTGATCGGTGAGGGGGTGGATGAGGACGATCGTGTCCTTGCGCGCCTCGACGATCTCGTCGAGGTAGCAGATGGTGCCCGACCGGACCGCGCGGGTGAGCGGGCCGTCGACCCAGATCGTCTCGTCGCCCTTGATGAGGTAGCGGCCGACGAGGTCGCTGCCCGTCAGGTCCTCGTGGCAGGCGACCGTGATCAGGTTCCCCGGGATGCCGTTCGTCGCCTCGCCGCCAAGCCGGTACGCCATGTGCTCGACGAAGCGGGTCTTGCCGCAGCCGGTGGGGCCCTTCAGGAGCACCGGCAGGCGCGAGGTGTAGGCGGCCGTGAACACGGCCACCTCGTCGCGGATCGGGAGATAGTAAGGTTCCACGCCTCTACTACAATACCTGGCGCACGGCTCGTACAAGAGCCGCGAGGTCGGTGCACTCGAGGACCGCGGCGCAGGCCGGCGCGTAGAGGCCGAGCACGCTGTCCCCCGTGTCCCAGCGCGCGCGCGGCTCGGGGACGAGCCAGACGATGCGCGCGACCCGGTCACGGAGGGCGCGCAAGCGGGGGGCGCGGGGCGGCAGCCGGTTGTTGCGGGCGTCGCCGAGCACGAGGAGGAGCGTCGTCCGGGTGAGGAGCGCCCGCTCCGCGAAGAGCTCCTCCAGCACGCGACCGAAGTCCGAGCGGGCATGGAGGTCGAGCGGCCCGCCCGGCGCCACGTGCCCGCGCTCGATCGACACGGGGCAGAGACGGTCGACGTAGGCGAACAGATGTACGCGCCGGAAGTAGCCGGCGGCCGGCACGAGGAGACCGAGCAGGAGCTCGCTCGCCGCGGCGACCGATCCCGACAGGTCGCAGAGAGCGACGAGGTCCGGGCGGCCGGGGCGTCGGGCACGGAAGCGCAGCTGGAGCGGGATCCCGCCCGTCGAGGTGGCGGCGCGAAGCGTGCGCCGGACGTCGAGCCGGCCGCGATGCGCCGCGCGCTCGCGGCGGGCGAGCCGGCCACGGAGCCGCGCTCCGAGCTCGCGCACGAGATCGCGCGCCTCCTCGACGTCGCGCGAGGTGAACTCCCGGAACGGCAGCGCGAGCAGCTCGCGGATGCGCGCCATCCGGCCGCTCCGATCCGGAGCGGGCGCCCGCTCCGCGGAAAGCCGCTCTGCCCTCCGGCTCCCCGTGGCGCCCGCGCGCGGCGCCCGTCGTCCCGGCGCTGTCTCGGGTTCCGGCGCGGGGCCGGCAAGCGCTCGACCTCCCCCGCTGGCGCCACGCCCCGTGCCCGTCGGCACCGCGCCTCCACCGGGGCCCTTGGTGCGGCGCCGTCGGCGTCCTTCCTCGCCCGCGGCCCCGACGGCGGGGAACAGCTCGTCGAACAGCGGGTCGAAGGTCGGCCGGTCGGACTCGTCCTTCACCAGGCAGGCCGCCAGCGCCTCGCGCAGGACTTCTCGTTCCACACCGGCTGCCGCCACGGCGCGCATCGCGTCGAGCGCTTCGGCGACCGAGATCTCCATGCCCCGGGCCCGGAGCGCCTGCACGAAGACGTGGATGCGCTCGCGCATCCCGCCGATGTTAGCCGCTCAGATCGCGACGAGCGACAGGAGACGGGTCATCCAGGGAATGAAGGAGAAGAAGACATAGACGGCCGCGAGCACGATCATCGATTCGCAGACGAACGGGCGCGCATCGAGCCGGCGCAGCACGAGGAGAAAGCCACAGGCCTTGGCCTTGAAGAGGAGGAGCGTCGTGCCGAGGCCGAGGTAGGGCATGATGTTCAAGAGGAGCGGATTGCCCTCGGACCAGTGGAGGCGGACCCCTTCGTAAGTCGCGACTCCATCGAAGATCTGCAGACACAGATTCAGCAGAAAGAGCTGGTACAGACGCTGGTTCACTGAAAGGAATGGGGGGTGCAAGCGAGATGCCACGGCAGACGGGGCAGCTTCTCGAGCGCGACGTGCCATCGGTGTGTCAGCCGCGACTCACGCCGGCGCACTCGCGCGCCCAGTCGCCCCGGCGAGCAGCGCGCCAAGCTTGCCCTCCACCTTGCGCAGGTCTTCCTCGTGCTTCAGCACGAGCGACAGCGTCTGACGCACCATGGCCGAGTCGAGCTCGCGCACGCCGAGGGCGCAGAGGCCGCGCGCCCAGTCGAGGGTCTCCGCGATGGAGGGTGCCTTGCGGAGTTCGAGCTTGCGCAGCCCGGCGACGAAGCGCGACACCTGCGTCCGGAGGTGGACGTCCAGGTCGGGGACCTTGAGGGCGATGATCTCGGATTCCTTCTCCGGCCCCGGGAAGTCGATGAAGAGGTGCAGGCAGCGGCGGACGAGCGCCTCGGAGAGCTCACGCGTGCGGTTCGAGGTGAGGACGACGACCGGGCGCTCGCGGGCCCGGATCGTGCCCAGCTCCGGCACGCTCACCTGAAAGTCGCTCAGCACCTCGAGCAGGAACGCCTCGAACTCGGGATCGGCCTTGTCCACCTCGTCGATCAGGAGCACCTGCTTCCGTGCGCTCGCGATCGCGCGCAGGAGCGGCCGCTCGAGCAGGAACTCGCGCGAGAAGATGTGGGTCGACACCTCCTCCCAGGTGCGGCCCTCGGCCCGGTCCGCCTGGATGCGGAGGAGCTGCTTCTGGTAGTTCCACTCGAAGAGGGCGCGCGCCTCGTCGAGTCCCTCGTAGCATTGCAGGCGGATGAGCTCGGTGTGGAGCATCTCCGCGAGCACCTTCCCGAGCTCGGTCTTCCCCGCCCCGGCCGGTCCCTCGGCGAGGAGCGGCTTCTCGAGCGTGAGGGCGAGGAAGAGTGCCGTCTCCACGCGGCCCGTGGTGATGTAGCGCGCGGCACGCAGGCCGTCGCGGACCTGCTCGAGGGTGACCTCCATCTACTCCTGCATCAGTGCTCGGAAGCCCGCCTGCACGAAGTGAAGGTCGGCGGTAAGCGCGTCGGTGATCTGTTGCTGGCGCATGATAACGAACGAAACGCAGTCCGTTAGACTCCAGTCCTTGTCGGGGCGCTCTCTGTAAAGGTCCAGTCCGCCGGCGAAGATCGCCGCGTCGACACTGACGCACTTCACGTCCGGGTCTGCTCGAAGATCGTCGATTGCTTGAGAAGCCCACATTCGGCGGCTTCGGTGCGCCAACGCGTCGGCAACCTCGGTCAGAACGGCATCAGAGGTCACCAGTGGCGCTCGCCGCACCTGCGACAGTTCGACGGCCTTGCGATGCCACCGATCGCGTGGATTGAGAGCCGCAAGAATGTAGACCGTATCGATGAAGGTCCCGCGCTTCACCGTCGGACGGCACCGTGAGCGTAGTAGTCATGGCGTTCGGAGAAATCGGGGGGCAGATCTCCTGGGCCTCCGCGAGCCAAGATGCAACGCAGGGACTTGTTTCCCGGCACTGACTGAGTGCCTCGAACCTCTACGAGATAGAGGGACCCAGGCTCCAAACGGACGTCATCCAAGGGATCGAGCATCCCGTTCTTGACGACCGCGAAGAAGCGAATTGCCGATGCTCCTCGGGCGTCTCGCTGTCCGGCCTCGCCATCCGCGAGGTCCTCTCTCGTGGTGTCCTTCGCGACAGGCTCCCCGGCACCCGCGTCACGGATTCCCTCCGATACAATAGAAGCTTGCTCACCATTGGTAACCCATGAGAGGTCGTTCAAATGCTCCGTCACATCGAGCTCTTCACGTCCGCGTAGTTGAAGCAGAAACCGTTTCCCGCGGCGTACGACATTGAAGAAAACCTGCCTCTCGTTCTTCGAGAGCCATTGCTCGAGATCGCGGAAGAGCCCCTCGGGAAGACCGATCGCGTGCAGCGACCCACTGCGCGCCTCCTGGCATAGCAAGATGACTCCTAGCGGCTGCCGCGTACGGAGCTTCGCGGGGTCACACCCCAGCCACCACTTATCGGCGACGGGGCTATCGCTCGTGCCGGGAAGAGCGACCCAACGCCCGGTTGGGGTGACCGCCCAGACACGCTCGCGGAGGGTCAGACCCACACCTCGCCCGGCTGCATCA
>VBLA01000089.1 GCA_005879245.1 Deltaproteobacteria bacterium | reverse complement strand
GCTCCAGGAACACGCTCGTGCTGGGCGTGAGGGGACCGGCGATGTACACGCTCGCGTGTTCGGGAACCGAGAAGGCCGTACGGGGAGTGGGACTCGTGCCGAAGTCGGAACGCTCGAAGGACTCGCCGCGCGCCCAGACCGCCATGGTCCCGGTGATCGCTTCCTGCCAGGTCGCAGGGAGGGGTGCCTTCATCGTTCCGGGCGGCTTGAAGCCGTTCTCGTGGAACACCTCGCCGAACGCGTTGAGGCGCGGCACCGCTGAGTGGCAGGCCCCGCAGGCGAGGTTGAAGCGGCGGGCAAACGCGGGAAGAGCGCGAGCGTCGCGGGGAAAACCGGCGAGGAGCAGCGAAAGACCCACCAGCACACGCACCGCAGCCATCCAAAGGCAGTCGTATAGCGACCGGAGGGGCCTCAGGCAACGAAGGACGCCCGCCCGGAGAATGCCGCGGGCGGCGTGACGTTGCCTGCTCGCCGACGATCGTGATGAACTCGCTTCTTCTGACGCGCTTGCCCGTTGACCGTCGTCTGTGTCTCGCGCTCGTCGCGTCAGCGTGCCTCCATCTGCTGGTGCTTGCGTCCCTCCACCTCCTTCGACAACCGGTTAGCCCATCGCTTCAGGCGATCCCCATCGCGCTCGTCCCGATGGCTGGTCGCGGCGACGGGGGGTACGCGTCGGCAGGGGCGCCCGAGCCCGTCGCTGCCGCACCGCCTCCTCCGCCGCCCGTGCCGGCTCTTCCGCGTCCCCGGCCCGCGCCGCCTCGCCCGTCCCGACCGACGATCACCGCGCGCCTCCCGGCAGCCCGGGACGACGGTGCGTCAGTGGCCACGAGTCCGACCGAGCAGGCGAGTATCGGCGGAACCGGCGGGAGCACCACGGGAGGTGCGGGCGAGGGTGGCGGGGGCGGCGCCGGCGGAGCACTCGGGGAAGCGCGGGTCGGCTACGGTGTGAATCCGCTCCCCCCTTATCCCCTCGCTGCCCGCCGCATGGGCATGGAAGGGGTCGTCCTCCTCGAGGTCATCGTCGCACCCGACGGTCGGGCCCGTGAGGTGCGCGTGGTTCGCTCTTCGGGTCACGCGATGCTCGATGAGGCTGCGGTTTCGACCGTTCGCGCGCACTGGCGCTTCATCCCGGCCCGTCGCGACGGCGTGCCGGTCGAGAGCCGCGCGGACGTGCCGATCCGCTTCCGCCTCACCGACGACCAGGGGTGAATGCTTTGCGGTTTGCCATACGTTCTTACCTTGTGGCGTGGCAGCAAGGTGACTTAGAATCGCGGGCGTGAGGAAGTTCGGGCTCGCGGTCGTCTTGGTGCTCACGCTGTTTCTCTGCGGAGGCCGAGGCGCCGTCGCGCAGCTGGTGCCGCCCCCGACACCGATCTATCACGGCGTCCTCGGATTCTTGCCCATGAAGGGAAAGATCGACCGGACGACGGGCATCGCTTCCCTGAAGGTTCAGCACGCGCGTTTCCTTCTCTCTCCCACGTCGGACGGCGTCTTCCCGGATCGTGAGCCGATCCTCGTGGCGTTGGGGGCAAACAATTTCAGCCTCGACGCGGGCATGCTGAAGGCGTCGCACGGTGGAAAGGTGCTGAGCTACCGTGCGCCGCGAACGGGCAATCCGACCGGCATCCTCTCCTTCCGGATCTGGCAGATCGTGGGTGCCGGGGCGGCCGGTGCCTCCAAGGGAGCGTACGGAATCCGCTTCACGCTCCGCGACCTCAACCTCGCACTGCTCAACACGGAGTATCCTCTCTGCCTGCCGATGGCGGTCATCGTCGGCGACGACGACGGTTTCTCAGGCGTCATGCTGACGAGGCCGGCGGGCTTCAAGTCGCCGCACTTCACCATCCCAAAGGACTGCGACACGGGCGGCGGGTGGCCGTGGCTCGGACGCTGATCCGACTCGCCTGAAGTAATCCGCGGCTCACCGCGCTCGGAGGCTCACTTCTTCCGTGGCGTCAGGTCGAGATCCGGCGGCGGCTGGGAGGGGAGCTTCCACTTGATGAACCACTTGTCGCGGAGCTCGTGAAAGGCGTTGGCCGCTTCGATCGCCTTGTTGAATAGCGCATCGAAGGCGGCGAAGTCCTCCTTCGCGATCGCCTCCTCGATCGGCTTCCAGTTTTCCTCGAGGAACTGGTTGAGATTCTCCTCGTACTTCGGACGGGTGAAGGCGCCGAGCTCCATCAGGCCGCGAATCTCCTTCACCTGGAACTTGGCGAGCGGCCAGTGTCCGGCTTTGGCGGCGTAGTACGCCTTCCAGGTGCGCGCGCCGATCTCCGGCATGATGCGGCCGAGCCCCGGCTGGATCACGGCCACGTCCTCGAGCGTCATGTCACGATGGCCTGACCAGACGGTGGCGTCCTTCACGGATTTCTCATCACCCATGCGTCAGCTCCTCCGGCGCGGAGGCATAATCGAAGGCTCCCGACCGCGCAAGACGCGCTCGCCGACGAGGCCGACGAGCACGAGGACGAGCGCGGCCGCCTGCGCGAATGTCACGATGCCGCCGGGCAGGACATCCGTGGTGCCGGGATCCCGCAACGATTCGAGAGCGCCGCGGAGACAGCCGAAGCCGATACAGGCACGGCGCGCGACGAGACCCGGCGCCTCCAGTCGGCGACGGAGGAGGAGCACGAGAGCCAGGTCGCCGGCCGCGGAGTAGAGCTGGAGCGGATGACGCGGCGGGGGCCCGAGCGCGGGGAAGACGACGCCCCAGGGAAGCGCGGTCGGACGCCCGTAGCAGCAGCCCGCCAGGAAACACCCGATCCGGCCGATCCCGAGTGCGAGGAGGCCGCCCGGGGCGACGGCATCAAGCACCTCGCAGGCGGGACGTCCGACGATCCAACTCGCCACGCACGCCGCGGCGATACCCGCTCCGATACCGCCCATCGAGGCGAGCCCGCTCGACCAGACCCCGTCGGGCCCGCCGTGCAGCGCGCGGAAGAGGCGGTGAGCGCCGACGAGCGCCGCGACGGCGACCAGCGCGGCCGTGGCGAGCCCGGGCGCCGGCCCGGGCATACGGCGTGCGACGAGGAGCGCTCCCGCCGCGACGCCGACGACGATCGCCAGTGCATGGAGCGAGACGACCACCCGGGTCGTGCCGACGACGACCTGCAGCGTGGGCAGCATGACCGGGGCTCGAGCAAGCGGCGCGCCGGCGGCACGAGCGCGCCGCGGCACGGCGTGGCGTTACCCGTGCAACGCGAGGTTGCGGCGGCCGCCCGGCGAGTCGCTCAGCCGGGCCAGATGTCGGCTTCGCTGAAGCCGAGCCCCTCGAGGTCGGCGGCTCGCACCGGCGCGTCGCTCGCCAGCAGGAATTCGTCGAGCTGAGGGGGCGGCACGCTCGTGCCGGCGAGCATCGCGTGCGCCTGCCCGCGATGATGGATCTGGTGGACGAAGAGATGGGCGAGCGCGCGGTCGACCCGCTCACCCAGCCGGAGATCGCCCGGGCGGACCAGCACGATCTCGCGCGAGAGGTCGTCCTCACTCAACGCCTCGCAGAACCGGAGCAGCCGCCGGTCGCTCTCGGTCTGCGCGCTTCGCAGCTCGGCCACCGTCGCGCACGGCGTCTCGTCGTCGAAGACCGCGAGGCCCCGGCCTCGAGCTTCTAGGGCGTCGAGGTAGTACCAGTCGACCGTGAGGATGTGGTTCAGCGTCAGCTTGAGCGTCGGGAAGAAGCTCGCGCGGCGGGCCTCGAACTCCGCCTGCGTGAGGCGCGCGCACGCCCCGAGCAGCCGGTGGTTCGACCACGCGTTGTTGCGCGCCATGCTGCAGAAGTAAGCGACGAGCGACATGCAGAGCGGCGAGCCTAGCGGTCGCGGAAGTCGGTCACGGGCGAGCGGCCGGCGAGGCTCGTCGTGAAGCG
>VBLA01000088.1 GCA_005879245.1 Deltaproteobacteria bacterium | reverse complement strand
GCCCTCTCGGCGGTGCCCATGGGTGGCTACGTCAAGATGCTGGGCGAGGACGAGGACGGAGAGGCGGTCGCGCCGGAGGAGCAGGACCGCGCCTTCTCGACCCAACCGGTCAGCTCGCGGGCCGCGATCGTCTTTGCCGGGCCGGGGATGAACCTCGTGTTCGCCTTCGTGGTCTACGCGCTTCTCTTCATCGCGGTCGGCGTCGACATGCCGTCGAACGCGCCGGTGGTCGGCGGCGTGACCCCGGGTATGCCGGCTGCCGAGATGGGGCTCCAGGGGGGGGACCGCATCACGGCGGTGAACGGGCAGCCGATCACCACGTGGGAGGAGCTGTCGAAGAGCGTCCTCGGCTCGAAAGGCGAGCGCCTGCATTTGCAGGTCGAGCGGGACGGAGGGAACCTCACGCTCGACGTCACCCCTGCCTTGCAGGAGAGCCGGTCGCTGTTCGGCGAGTCGCTCGGATCGGTCTACCGGATCGGGATCGAGGCCTCTCACGAGTGGACCAGCGTGGGGCCGCTCAGGGCGGTCGGGATGGCAGCCGAGCAGACCTGGACCGCTACCACCATGGTGGTGAAGGGGCTCGAGCTCAAGTTTCGCGGCCGGGTTCCGCTGAGGGAGCTCGGCGGTCCGATCGCGATCGCCCGCGCTGCGGGCCAGCAGGCACGCGCCGGCTTCCGTTACTTCCTCTCCATGCTCGCCTTCCTGTCGATCAACCTCGCGGTGCTGAATCTCCTCCCCATTCCCGCGCTCGACGGTGGGCATCTCGCGTTCTTCACCGTGGAGGCCGTGATGCGGCGTCCCCTCCGGCCGCAGCACCGCGAGCTGGCGCAACGCGTCGGTCTCCTCGTGCTGATCACGCTGATGGTGTTCGTCTTTTACAACGACATCCATCGGCTGGTGCAGGGATAGGCGGCCCTGCTGATCCTCGGCCTCGACACGGCGACCTGGACGGCGGCGGTGGGCATCGCGCGGGACGGGGCCGTGCTCGCCGAGGCGGTGCACCGGGGGGCGCGCTCGCACGCCGACACGCTGCCGACGCTCGTCGAGCGTGCGCTGACCGAGGCGGGAAGCACGATCGAGGACCTCGACGCGCTCGCCGTGTCGATCGGTCCGGGCTCCTTCACCGGTCTCCGGGTCGGCCTCGCGCTCGCGAAGGGGATCGCGTTCGCGGGAAGGCTGCCGCTCGTGCCGGTGCCGACCCTGGAGGCACTCGCCTGGGTGGCAGAGGCGACTTCCGGGGAGACGGTCTGCGCCGCCCTCGATGCGCGCAAGCGAGAGGTCTATGCGGCGTTCTTCCGGGTCGACGCTGGGGGAAGACCCTGCCGGCTCACCCCGGATGCGACGCTGGCTCCGCAGGAACTCGCGGCCCGCCTGGAGGAGGGTACGATCCTGGTCGGCGATGCGGCCCAGGCCTACGAGGACGTGCTCGGTAGCCGCGCCACGCACCGACCATTCGCCACCCATCATCCCAGCGGCGGCGTCGTGGCGCGGCTCGGAGCGGAGCGGCTCCTCGCGGGCCACGCGATCCAGCCGGAGTCGGGACTCGGTGCGCTCGAGCCGGTCTACGTCCGTCCACCCGACGCGGAGCTCCCGCGGCCGGCCTCACGTTGACAGGGCATTTTCGGGCATATTAAGGTCCAGCTTTCGCCTCTCGCGGGGGAGGAGCGATGGAGAAAAAGGACGAGGAGCTCATCGGGACCCTGCTTGAGCGCGAGCCCGAGCTCCGGCGCTACTACGAGGAGCACGTCGACCTCGAACAGCGCCTGGAGGTCTTCCAGCAGAAGCTCTACCTCACGCCCGAGGAAGAGCTCGAGAAGAAGCGCCTCCAGAAGCTCAAGCTCGCGGGCAAGGACAAGATCATGGAGATCCTCTCCCGGTACCGCCCGCACTGAGAGACGTCATGCGCCACACGATCTCGGTATTGGTCGAGAACGAGTTCGGAGTGCTCTCGCGTGTCGCGGGACTCTTCAGCGGACGCGGATTCAACATCGAGAGCCTGTCGGTTGCCGAGACGCTCGACCCGACCGTGTCGCGCATCACGCTCGTGACGTGCGGGGAAGACCAGGTCCTGGAGCAGATCGAGAAGCAGCTGAACAAGCTCGTCTGCGTGATCAAGGTGATCGACTTCGTCGACACCGAGCACGTCGAGCGCGAGCTCGTGTTGATCAAGGTGGCCGCCGACGAGCGGACGCGCGGGGAGCTCATGGGCATCGTCGGCATCTTCCGCGCCAAGATCATCGACGTGTCGCCGACGTCGTATGTCGTCGAGATCACGGGGACCGAGGACAAGGTGAACGCATTGATCGAGCTCCTGAAGCCGATTGGCATCAAGGAGATCGTTCGCACCGGAAAGGTGGCGATGTTCCGCGGCGCGCGCCTCCTCACGGTCGAGACCAAGGACAAGGAGCGTGCAGCGTGAAGATCTTCAACGACCAGGACGCGAGCCTCGAGCGACTCGGGCGGAAGCCGATCGCCATCATCGGCTACGGGAGCCAAGGGCACGCGGCCACCGCAGGGCGCGAGGGCGACATCGTCATGGTGCTCGTCCCCGACGAGCAGGGGGCGGAGATATACGAGCGCGACCTGGCGCCCGGCCTCCGACCCGGCAAGTACCTGGCCTTCGGCCACGGCTTCAACATCCACTACAAGAAGATCATGCCACCCGCCGACGTGAACGTCTTCATGGTGGCGCCGAAGGGGCCGGGGCACCTCGTGCGGAGCGAGTACCAGAAGGGGCGAGGGGTGCCCTGTCTCCTCGCCATCGCGCAGGATCCGAGCGGCGACACGCAGCAGGTGGGACTCGCCTACGCCAAGGCGATCGGGGGCACACGCGCCGGCGTGCTCGAGACGACGTTCAAGGAGGAGACCGAGACGGATCTGTTCGGCGAGCAGGCGGTGCTCTGCGGGGGGCTCACCGAGCTCATCCGGGCCGGGTTCGAAACCCTCGTCGAGGCCGGCTATTCTCCCGAGATGGCGTACTTCGAGTGCCTGCACGAGGTGAAGCTCATCGTCGACCTGATCTACGAGGGCGGCATCGCCAACATGCGCTACTCGATCAGCAACACGGCCGAGTACGGCGACATGACGCGGGGCAAGCGCGTGATCGGGGGGGAGACGCGTGCGGCGATGAAGGCGCTCCTCGCCGACATCCAGTCGGGCAAGTTCGCCGACGAGTGGATCACGGAGTACCGGTGCGGCCTGCCGCACTTCCGCGAGCTGCGGAAGGAGGCGGCCAACCACAAGGTCGAGGAGGTGGGTGCGAAGCTCCGCGGCCTGATGCCCTGGCTCGCCGCGGACCGGCTGGTGGACCGGTCGCGCAACTAGTGACGATCGCACGCGACGGCTGGCCGGTGATCGGGATGGCGGCCGGCACCCTGGGCCCGGTGGCCGCGATCGGGGTGCTCGCGGGCCACCCGGTGGCGGTCCTGCCCCTCGTCCTCGCCGTCGGTTTCTGTCTCTTCTTCTTCCGCGACCCCGAGCGCGTCGCGCCGACCGACGAGCGGCTCGTGGTCTCTCCGGCAGACGGGAGAGTCCTCGCGGTGAGCCCGGAGCGCGAGGAGCGCTTCCTCAACGCTCCGGCCACGCGGATCAGCATCTTCATGTCGCCGCTCGATGTGCACGTGAACCGCGCGCCGGTATCCGGTACGATCGAGGCGGTGCGCCACACTCCGGGGAAGTTCCGCGCGGCGTTCGCCGACAAGGCCTCGCTCGACAACGAGCGCAACGCACTCGTGCTCGCGAGCGGCGGGCGGCGCTATCTCCTCGTGCAGATCGCGGGCGCCCTGGCGCGCCGCATCGTCTGTCGCGTGGGGGCGGGGGATCGCGTCCGCCGCGGTGAGCGCCTCGGTCTCATCATGTTCGGCTCGCGCGTCGACCTCTTCCTTCCGCCGGAGGTCCGCCCGGCGGTCCGCCCGGGCGATCGCGTTCGGGCGGGCACCACCATCGTGGGCGAGGCGCCGTCGTGACCGAGCCGCCTCCCATCCACGCCGTTCCCGACCGGCGCCGCCGCATCCCGCCCCTCCGCAAGGGCGTTTACATCCTCCCGAGCCTGTTCACGTCAGCCGGGCTCTTCTCGGGGTTCTACTCGATCATCGCGACGCTCGGCCATCAGTACCGCCTGGCGGCGGTCATGATCCTCATCGCGCAGCTCTGCGACATCCTCGACGGCCGGGTCGCGCGGCTCGCCCGCGCGATGAGCTCCTTCGGCATCCAGTACGATTCGCTCTCGGATCTCGTGGCGTTCGGCGTGGCACCCGGCATTCTCGTCTACCAGTGGGCCCTCCGCCCCTGGGGCCGCTGGGGGTGGCTTGCCGCGTCGCTCTACGTGACCTGCGGTGCGCTCCGGCTCGCCCGCTTCAACGTGCAGATCGCCTCGGCCGAGAAGCGGCACTTCATCGGGCTGCCCATCCCCGCGGCGGCGGATGTCATCGCCGCCACCGTCCTCCTCTACTACTTCTTCGGCGGCGAGGGAGCGACGAACAAGCACATCCTGATGCTGCTCGTGATCTACGGCGTCGCGGGCCTCATGGTGAGCGAGATCCGCTACTTCTCCTTCAAGGAGATCCGCTTCCATCACCGCCACCCGTTCCCCGTTCTCCTCGGGCTCATCTTCCTCATCATGCTGACGATCGGTGCCCCCGAGGCGATGCTCTTCCTCGGCATCACCGGCTACGCACTGTCCGGGCCGATCGCGCTCCTCGGGCGCCGGCTCCGCAGGCGGCGCCGCGCGCCCTCGACGCCGCCGGAGGCCGCCGACCGCGTCCACGGGTAGCGACCGCGGCTCACTCTCGCGACGCCGTGCGCGCGACGACGGCGAGCAGCTCGGCAGGCTCGATGGGTTTCGGCACGTGAGCGGCGAAGCCGGCGGAGAGGAGACGGACGCGGTCCGTCGGCCTTTGGCGTCAACAGGGTTCAGGCGCGGCTTGACAAGGTGAGGGCTCGGCGGTAATCGCTCAGATGATGTCCCGATCACGGCGAGAGTTGGCCCTCGGCCTGCTGCTTAGATGCCCGCCCGCGGGCCTCGCCGGGGTGTAGGGGCCAAGCACCCTCAACCGCGAGGACGCCACGGGCGGGAACCTTCCCCCCCGTGGCTTTTTTGTTTCCAGGGGCCACGGGCCGGAAGGTTCGTGGCCCCTGGTGCTCCTGGCAGAGCAAGGAGACGACGATGGACCGGGTCCAGATCTTCGACACGACGCTTCGCGACGGGGAGCAGTCGCCGGGCGCCACCATGAACGTGGAGGAGAAGCTCGCGATCGCCCGCCAGCTCGAGCATCTGGGCGTGGACGTCATCGAGGCGGGCTTCGCCGCGTCCTCCGAGGGCGACTTCGATGCCGTGCGACGCGTGGCCGAGATGGTGAGCCGGCCGATCGTGCTCTCGCTCGCTCGCACGCGCGAGCAGGACGTCGACCGCGCCATCCGCGCGGTCGAGCACGCCAAGCGACCGGGCATCCACATCTTCATCGCGACCTCCGACATCCACTTGAAGCACAAGCTGATGATGAGCCGCGCGGAGGTGATCGACGCGGCGGTGTGGGCGATCAGCCGCGCCAAGCGATACCTCGACTACGTCGAGTTCTCCGCCGAGGACGCCTCGCGGAGCGACCCCGACTACCTCGTCCAGGTCTTCACGGCCGCCATCGAGGCGGGGGCGCGCACCATCAACGTGCCGGACACGACCGGCTACGCCCTCCCCGAGGAATACGGGGCGCTCTTCCGGTCGCTGCGCGAGCGCGTGCCGGGCGCGGACCGGGTCATATGGAGCGCGCATTGCCACAATGACCTCGGCATGGCGGTCGCGAACTCGCTCGCGGCGGTGCAGAACGGCGTGCGGCAGGTCGAATGTACCGTCAACGGGATCGGGGAGCGCGCCGGCAACACGTCGATGGAAGAGGTCGTGATGGCGATCAAGACGCGCGCCGATCGCATCGGCGTCGACACCGGCATCGTGACCGAGCAGATCTACCCGACCAGCCGGCTGCTCGCGCAGATCACCGGCATCCCCATCCCGATCAACAAGCCGATCGTGGGAGACAATGCCTTCGCGCACGAGGCGGGCATTCATCAGGACGGTGTTCTGAAGAACCGGCTCAACTACGAGATCATGCGCCCGGAGTCGGTCGGACTCGACTCCAATCGCCTGGTCCTCGGCAAGCACTCGGGCCGCCATGCGTTCGTCGCGCGGCTCCGCGAGCTCGGCCTCGAGCTGGGCGACATCGACATGAACCGCACCTTCGAACGCTTCAAGGCCCTCGCCGATGCGAAGAAGAACGTCTACGACGAGGATCTGATCGCGCTGGTCGCGCGGGAGTCCGTCCGGGGCGACGTGCGCGATCGCTACGAGCTCGTCTACCTGAACGTCACCTCGTCGAGCATGGCGGTGCCGCACGCCACGGTGAAGCTCCGGATCGACGGCGAGGAGATGCTCGGTCACGCGACCGGCGACGGCATGGTCGACGCCTGCTACAGGGCGATCGGTGACTTGACCGGCCAGCACCCCGAGCTCCAGCGCTATGCGGTGAAGGCGATCACGGGTGGCACCGACGCGCAGGGCGAGGTGACGTGCCTGCTCCGCGAGGACGGCTACACGGTGACGGGGCAAGGGAGCCATACCGACATCATCCAGGCGAGCGCGCTCGCCTACGTGAACGCGCTCAACAAGCTCGAGTACCGTCGCCAGCATCGTCAGCGCCTCCAGACCGAGGCCGAGGTGGGACCATGAGCGCACCCATGACGATGACCGAGAAGATCCTCGCGCGCGCCGCGGGGAAGGTGGCGGTGGAGCCGGGCGACAACGTCTGGGTCCGTGCCGACGTGCTGATGACGCACGACGTGTGCGGGCCCGGCACCATCGGCATCTTCAAGCGTGAGTTCGGCCGGCAGGCGCGCGTCTGGGACCCCGACAAGGTCGTCCTCATCCCCGACCATTACATCTTCACCGCCGACGCGATGGCCAATCGCAATGTCGATGTGCTCCGGCAATTCGCGAAGGAACAGGACATCCCGTACTTCTACGACGTCGGCACGGGCGAGGTGCTGTTCGGCACCGATTCGCACACCTGCACGGCGGGGGCCTTCAACCAGTTCGCGACCGGGATCGGGAACACCGACGCGGCCTTCGTGCTCGGCACCGGGAAGCTGCTCCTGAAGGTCCCGCCCACGATGCGCTTCGTGTTCGACGGGGAGGTCCCCGCCTACATCCTCGCCAAGGACCTGGTCCTCCACATGATCGGTGACATCGGCGTCGACGGCGCGACCTACCGAGCCATAGAGTTCGCCGGCGAGGCGGTGGAGCGGCTCACGATGGAGGAGCGGATGACGCTCGCCAACATGGTGATCGAGGCGGGCGGCAAGAACGGCATCATCGCCTGCGACGAGACGACGCGGGCCTACCTCCGTACCCGGACGCGGAAGCCGTTCGAGCCAGTGGCGAACGACCCCGGAGCCCGCTTCTTCGCCGAGCGTCGCTACGACGCGGGGGCCCTGGAGCCGACGGTCGCCCAGCCCCACTCACCCGACAAACGCGCCCTCGCCCGCGAGCTCGGCGACGTGCGACTCACCCGGGCGTACATCGGGTCCTGTACCGGCGGGAAGATCACCGACTTCATCAACGCGGCGCGGGTGCTGCAGGGGCGCCGCGTCGCGGTCGACACCTTCCTCGTCCCCGCGACCACCGAGATCTCCCGCGGGCTCCGCAGTGAGACGGTCGATGGCCGGCCCCTCCTGGAAATCTTCCAGGATGCGGGCTGCCAGATCTCCCCCGATGCGTCGTGTGCTGCCTGCCTCGGGGGGCCGCGGGACACCTTCGGGCGCATCAATGGCCCGGAGGTCTGCATCTCGACCACGAACCGGAACTTCCCTGGCCGCATGGGCGCGAAGGAGGGCCAGGTCTATCTCGCCTCGCCCTACACCGTCGCTGCCTCGGCGGTGACCGGGCGCATCACCGATCCACGGGAGTTCTTGCCATGACCATCACCGGCCCGGTCTACGTCCTGGGAGACAACATCGACACCGATCAGATCATCCCCGCCGAGTACCTGAACCTCGTGCCGACGATCCCCGAGGAGTACCGGAGGCTTGGCAGCTACGCCCTCGCGGGTCTGCCGCTCCAGTCCGGCGCCCCGACTTTCGTGCCACCCGGCGGGACGACCACGCCCTACGCCATCCTCGTGGCAGGAAAGAACTTCGGGTGCGGATCGTCTCGGGAGCATGCCCCCATTGCCCTCGGGGCGGCGGGCGCGAAGGCGGTGGTCGCGGAGTCGTTCGCGCGCATCTTCTTCCGGAACTGCGTTGCCACGGGGGAGCTCTACCCCGTCGAGACGACGGAGCGGATCGTGGACGCTTTTCGCACGGGCGACGAGGCGGTGCTCGACCTCGAGGCGGCGACGCTCACGCACCGTCGCACGGGGACGGTGTGCCGCCTGCGGCCTCTCGGCGATGCCGGGCCGGTGATCGCCGCGGGGGGCCTCTTCGCCTACGCGCGGCAGACGGGGATGATCGCAGCGCCGCCGCCGGAGTCGCGGGTCGTCGATAGCGGACCGGCAGCCGGCCCGGACGACTGAGCGGATGACCCAGGCCACCATCGCCGTCTTCCCCGGTGACGGCATCGGGCCCGAGGTGACGGCCGAGGCGGTCGCCACGCTGGAGGCCGTCGCACCGCGCCACGGGCTTTCGCTCACCTTCTCGACCGGGACGATCGGCGGCGCCGCGATCGACGCGTCGGGTGAGCCGCTCCCGGTCGCCGAGCTCGCCCGCGCCCGTGCCGCCGATGCGGTGCTCCTCGGGGCGGTCGGCGGCCCCAGGTGGGACGACCCGGCCGCCCGGGTCCGGCCGGAGCAGGCGCTGCTCGGGCTCCGCCAAGGGCTCGGCCTCTACGCCAACCTGCGACCGGTCTGGACCGTCCCCGAGCTCCTTCCCGCTTCGCCGCTCCGCCGGGAGATCCTCGAGGGCGTCGATCTCGTCGTGGTGCGAGAGCTGACTGGCGGCATCTACTTCGGGCGCCCGAGCGAGCGCCGCACGACACCCGAGGGCCGTGCGGCGGTCGATACCATGGTCTACACGGAACAGGAGGTGGCGCGTCTCGTCCGGGCCGCCTTCGCGCTCGCTCGGCAGCGTCGGCGCCGCCTCACTTCGGTGGACAAGGCAAACATCCTCGCGACATCCCGGTTGTGGCGTGAAGTGGCGCACGAGGTGGCGCGCGAGTACCCCGACGTTGCGTACGAGGACGTGCTGGTCGACGCGATGGCGATGCATCTCATCCGACGGCCGCGCGACTTCGACGTCATCGCAACCGAGAACCTCTTCGGGGACATCCTGACCGACGAGGCCTCCATGCTCGCCGGCTCGATGGGGATGCTGCCGTCGGCATCGCTCGCGGGGGCCCCGCTGCCGGGCACGCCCTGCCGCGGGCTCTACGAGCCGATTCACGGCTCGGCCCCCGACATCGCCGGCCAGGACCGGGCGAACCCGCTGGCGGCGATCCTCTCGGCCGCGATGCTCTGCCGCCATTCGCTGGCTTCCCCAGCCGCCGCGAAGGCGATCGAGGCCGCGGTCTCCGGGGTGCTCGCGGCGGGCCATCGGACGGCGGATCTCGCGGCGCGCGGCGAGGTCGCGGTAGGCTGCCGCGCCATGGGTCGCCTCGTGCGCGAGCGGCTGGAGGGCTAGCGTGGAGCTGACGGTCGCCGTCGTCGGGCCGAGCAGTCTCATCGGAGAAGAGATTCTCGGGCTGCTTGCGGTGCGCCAGTTCCCGGCGCGCGCGGTGCGCCCCCTCGGGTCGCTCCGGACGGCGGGCCGCGAGGTGGAGATCGCGGGTCGCGGGGAGAAGATCGAGCTGCTCGGGCCGGGGGTGTTCGACGGCGTCGACATCGCCTTCTTCGCGGCGGGGCCGACCGTGTCCGGCGAGCACGCCGAGGCGGCGACGGGTGCGGGGGCGACCGTGATCGATGTCACGAGTCGCTTCCGGCTCGACCCGGAGGTGCCGCTCGTCGTCGCCGAGGTGAACGCGGGTGCGATCGACGAGCGGAGGGTGCGGAACATCATCGCCAGCCCGAGCGGAACGGCGCTCGCGCTCGCGGTCGTGCTCGCGCCACTCGCCGCCGCGGCGGGTCTCCGTCGCGTGGTCGCGTCCACCTACCAGGGGGCCGCCGGTGGCGGCCGCCGGACCCTGAA
>VBLA01000087.1 GCA_005879245.1 Deltaproteobacteria bacterium | reverse complement strand
GACGATCTCAAGGGCCGTCCGCGGGAAGGCCGCGCCCACGGCCACCTCGTTGAGGCCGACGCGGTAGTCACCGTCGAGCCCCAGCCGGTAATCACAGGCGAGCACGAGCACCAGGCCGCCGGCGATGGCGTGCCCCTGCATCATTGCCAGGGTCGGTTTGGGAAGGGCGAGGAGCGCACGATGCGTGTCGCGATAGAGCGTGTGAACCTGGCGGGATGCCGCATCGTCGCGGCGGGCCGCACGAAAGTCGAAGCCGCCACTGAAGAACGCGCCGGCGCCGGTCAGGACGACGGCCCGGACGGCATCGTCATCAGAGGCGGCGCGAACGGCTGCGGCGAGGTCACCGAGCAGCGTCTCGTCGATCGCGTTGGCGGGTGGCCGGTCGAGCGTGAGGACCCGGACGCCGCCCTCGTGGTCCTGGTTCCGGATGGTCGTCAATCCGCTGCGGCATAGCATGGCCGACTTGCCGGCCGAAGGAGGATGTTCTCGCCGCCGACGCGTCGCACAAGGAGGGGTACGGGGCGGGTTGATGCATGCGCCGTTGACGTGCCACGAGACCGCATTGTAAACCCCATGACCCTGGAGCATTTCCCGCCGCCCGCGCGCATCGCTGCCCTGCTCGGCATCCTGCTGCTGAGCGCCTGCGGCACTGAGCAGATCGATCCTCCCTTTTACCGCGCGTATCGCGACCAGTACGCCATCACGGCAGAGGAGCTGAAGACGCTTCAGTTCTACATCTCCGGGGATGTGCTGGCCCACGCGGTTGACGCCTCGGGCGGCGTCACGCCGGAGCAGGTGGTGATCGTCAAGAAGCGAACGCCGGGACTCGTGCGCGAGGTGGGCCCCAACTGGCTGCGGGTGGCGTTCACGGAGGGGGGCGAGGGTGTCCTGTTCCGGTTACGGAGCGACCGTCCGACCGCCGTCTACGCACTGGCCACCCGGACCGCGGATGGCTCGATCGCGCTCGTGAGCGACCTCCGCGATCCTGTTCTGATCCAGGGAGAACGTCGCTACAGGCTCATCCAGGGCGCCGACGTGTACCTCATCGTCAGCGCCAAGGGTCTCGGCCACGTGATCGAGAGTCGGCCGCACGTGACGGGCCTCGAAGGCAAGAAGTAGACGACCCCCCTTTAGGACGGGGTCATCGGCGTCGGGCACCGTACGGCAGGCTAGTGCGCGGGCTCGACCGTGATCGGCGTGCCGTTGAGGATCGCGTTGCCCGAGAGCGGGTCGAGCGCCTCCTCGTCCGCCAGGAGATTGCAGTTGACGCCGGCGTGCGCCGCCGCGACCGCCATCCGCGTCCCCGGCGCGTCGTGCCCCCAGCCGTGCGGCACGCTCGCCACCCCGCGCATCATGGCCGGGGTGACCTCGACCGGGACCTCGATCGTCCCCGCCCGCGAGCGAACGCGGGCCGGGGCGCCGTCGACGAGGCCGAGCGCCGCCGCATCCTCGGGATGCACCTGCATGGTGCAGCGCTCGCGGCCGCGGACCAGGTTCTCGACGTTGTGCATCCAGGAATTGTTCGAGCGGAGGTCGCGCCGGCCGACGAGCACCAGGCCGTTCGGCTTCCGCGCCAGCGCGGCGCGGAGGCGCGGGACGTCGGCGACGATCGGATCGGGTGCGAGCTCGACGGCGCCCGACGGCGTCCGCAGCACTTCGGGGATGCGCGGCTCGAGCGGGCCGAGATCGACCCCGTGCGGGTGCGCCTCGAGTACGGCGAGGGAGAGGCCGTCCGGCCGGGCGCCGAAGCCGTCGCCGTAGGGCCCCGTCCGGAGCATCAGGTCGAGGAGCCGGTCGGGCCCGCGCCGGGGCGCGAGCGCGGCCATGATTTCGTCCGGAGTGCGGCCCGCGAGCGCCGGGACGTGGAGCGCGGCGCCGACCTGCTGCCGTGCGACGAAGTCGTCGAGCGCCGCGGTGTCGGCCGCCGGGCCCTGGCCGAGCACGATGGCGGCGAGCCGGAGGAGCACCTCCCAGTCGGTCGGCCGATCGGCCGGCGGGGCGAACACCGGCGGTGACCAGCGGGCGTAGTTCCGGATGGCGAGCTGCCAGAGAGCGACGTCGTAGTGCGACTGCTCCAGCGGCGAGAGACCCGGGAGGATCACGTGGGCGTGCCGGGTCGTCTCGTTCAGGTAGATGTCGAGGCTCACCATGAAGTCGAGCCCGGCGAGCGCGCGCGCCAGGCGGTAGCCGTTCGGCGTGCTGAGGACCGGATTGCCGGCGATCGTGATGAGACCGCGGATCTGGCCCTCGCCCGGCGTCTCGATCTCCTCGGCGAGGCAGGCGCAGGGGAGCTCGCCCATGACTTCGGGGAAGCCGCGCACCCGGCTCGTGCGGCGTCCGGTCTGGAAGCCCTTCCCGCGCCCGGGCGTACCGTGGGTGTTTGCCGCGCCCGCCGCGGCGCGCGTGAACATCGCGCCGCCCGGCCGGTCGAGGTTGCCGGTGAGCGCGTTCACCACATCGACGAGCCAGCTGGCAAGCGTCCCGAACTCCTGCTGGCAGGTGCCGACGCGGCCGTAGACCGCCGCCGACTCCGCCGCCGCGAGCTCACGGGCGAGGCACCGGATGACGTCCGCCGGCACGCCCGTCACCGGGGCGACAGCGTCGGGCGTGAACGGACGCGCGAGCTCGGCCACGCGGTCGACGCCATGCGTGTGCTCGGCCAGGTGACCCAGGCGGACGAGCCCCTCGGCGAAGAGCGTCTGCACGATCGCGAAGAGGAGGAGCGCGTCGGTGCCGGGCCGGATGAAGTGGTGCACGTCGGCGTCCTCGGCGGTCCGCGACCGGCGCGGATCGACGACCACGATCTTGCCGCCGCGCGCCCGGATGGCGCGCAGCCGCTCGCGGATGTCGGGTGCCGTCATCAGGCTCCCGTTCGAGACGACGGGGTCGGCGCCGAGGATCAAAAGATACTGCGTCCGATCGACGTCCGGCACCGGGATCGAGAGCGGCAATCCGAACATGAAACCAGCCGAAATGTGCTTCGGCATCTGGTCGACGGTGCTCGCCGAGAAGATGCTCCGCGTGCCGAGCACGCGGAGGAGCGCCCGGGAGTAGAGGGTGAGGGCGAGCGCGTGCACGGAGGGGTTCCCGAGGTAGACGGCGACCGCGTCCTTGCCGTGCGTCGCACGAAGCGCGGGCAGACGGCGGTCGATCTCGGCGAAGGCGTCGTCCCACCCCACCTCCTGCCAGGTGGTGCCGCGCCGGATCATCGGGCGGCGGAGGCGGTCGGGATCGGTGTCGAGGTGCTTGAGCGCCGGCCCCTTCGGACAGATGTACCCTCGGCTGAACGGATCCCGGTCGTCGCCGCGGATCGACGTGATCGTGCGCCCGTGTGTCTCGATCTCGAGCCCGCAGGTGGCTTCACAGAGCGGGCAGGTCCGGTAGCGGGTCGTGGTCTCCATCGGCTCGCTCTACTGCCGCGCACGGGCCAGTGCAACGCGACGGCTCAGGGCGGCATGCCCATCGCACGCCGTACTACGACGAACGCGGCGGTGCGACGCCCGTACTCGTCGCGGACCACGGAGCGGCGGCTCAGTGCAGCTCGAAGTCCACCTTCTCGATCGTGCCTTCGAACGGGAAGGGTGTCCGGCGTGAGGTGCCACTTGCCGAAGACCCCCGTGCTGTAGCCGCTGTCGCGCAGGATCTCGGCAATCGAGGCGGCGCTTCGCGGCCACATCGCGTTGTAGCCGGGCCACCCGCTGTGCGCCTCGGCGATGGAGCCGAATCCCACGGCGTGGTGATTGGGACCCGAGAGTAGCGCGGCACGGGTCGGGGAGCAGAGCGCGGTCACGTGGAATCGGTTGTAACGCAGCCCGTCGCGGGCGAGGCGATCGAGCGTCGGCGTCTGGACGGGACCGCCGAACGTGGAGGGGTTCCCGAACCCCGCGTCGTCGATGAGAATCAGCAGAATGTTGGGCGCACCCTGCGGCGCCTGGACCGGGCGCGGGTAATCGGGCTTCGAGCCCGCCAGCGTACGATTCGCAACCCCCTGGAAGGGTGGCTCCGGACTGGGAAGCACTTTCTGGGCGAGCGCGACGCTCGCCCAGAAAGTGATCGCGCATGGGACGACGGCGGCAAAGCGGACGGGGCGCATGCGGATCAGCACGCCGCGGCTAGTGGGTCTTGGCCGCGCGCTGCTTCCTGATCCGTTGCTCGAGCTCTTCCCGCATCTGGTCTTTGGCGGCGAGGAACTTCTCGAACTGCTCGGGCGACAGGACCTGCTTCAGCTCCGCCTCCTTCTGCTGTTCGATTTCCTTCACCTCGCGCATCTTCACGAGCGGACCCGATGACCCCTTGATGACGGGCTCCATCTTCTCCGCGTACTTCTGGTTGAGCGCGGCCACCCTGCTCGCCTGCTCGTCGGTAAGGCCGAGCCGGGAGCGCATCATCGCGTTCTGCGCCTTCGCGCGCTCCGCGGGGGTCGTGTCCTTGAGGCCATCGAGCTGCGCCGAAGCGCTGGCAGTGACCAGCAGAACGGCGACGGTCAGGGCGCGCGCTGGGGTGGGGAGTCTCATCGTTCCTCCGCGGCCGGGCTCATAGCCCCTTCCGCTCGGCGCGTCGAGTTCGGTGGCTCCGGGGCCGGCGG
>VBLA01000086.1 GCA_005879245.1 Deltaproteobacteria bacterium | reverse complement strand
CGGCTCGTCGTCGCCAACGTCTGGGGTTTGCACGGGACGCAGGGGCTGGCCGAAGTTCGTCACGACGCCGCTGATCCCGCAGCGGCTGGCGATGGCGACCCCGTTCCATCGTCCTTCTCCGTGGTGCACCAGGTCATACCCGGCATCGCGGAAGGCCTCCGCCGGGGCGTCCGGGTCGGCAAGCTTGGTCTCCTGCATCAGCAGCACGTCCGGCCGCGCCCGCGCGAGCCACCACATCACCTTGTCGAGACGTGCCTTCAGCGAGTTGACGTTCCAGGTCGCGATCCGCACGGGTTCCATCTTACCGCGGAAGGCGAGAAAGGGCTGCCCCAGCAACTCGCGAATCGCCGGGGTTGAGTTCAGATCGTCTTGGCGAGCGAAGCCAGCAAATCGACGACGCTGGCCTCGTGCTCGAGCCGCCGATGCGGTGATACCGCGCGTCCGAGCGCCATCCCGATCATTGCTTCCGCGACAAGCCGATAGAACGTGGCGGCCTTGGCGCTATTCCCGAGACGTCTGGCGCGCCGGGAGCGGCTCCGTCGGTCGATCACGGGGGCCAGTTCATTCCCAAGTGTCGGGTCGTGCCGGGCGGCGAGCCAGATCTCGATGATGGCCTCGATTCCGTCGTCACATCGCGGGCCGCGCGGGCAATCCATCCCGGATACGCGCGGAGAAATCGGGAACGCTCTCGGCCGCCTGGGCCCGGGTCGTCACCTCGCTGCGCGTCCTGAGCTCGGCGAATGGCAGCTCGTGGTTCAGGTTGCCGCGCTCGTACAGGAGCTCGTCGGCATGGCCGTTGACGAGGATGCGCCAGTCCCACGGGTTATGGATACCGACGTCCTGCACGTGCAGCCGGATGCTGGTGGTGCAGTTGTGCGTGAAGGCATTGTACCAGGCCGGCGCGCGGGCGAGCCGATTCACGCCGTCGAGGTACGAGAGCAGCAGGGCACGGGCCTGCGCCGGGGAGACGCGAAGGCGGTAGAGGTACACGTGCTCGCCCCGGTGGCCCGTGCGCACGCCGATCACGTCCCGCTCGTCCGCCACGACGTAGTAGAGCTCGTACTGCCGGAAGAAGCCGCGCACCGCGGAGTACAACTCCCCGCGTTCCTTGCGCGTCTCGATCGAGATGGCAAGGTGGCTCCCATCGTCGAACTCCCAGCTCATGATCGTGTGCGCGATCATCGGGGAGCCCCAGTAGGACAGGAAGAGGTCGAGCCCGCGGACGAGCGACAGGTCGTAGGTCCGCTCTTCCCAGTGCGGAGTGAAGTCGGTCTCCGAGCGGTAGTCGAAGTTGCGCACGTTGGAGATCGTCACCCGGTCGCCGACGATCCTCGCGCTCGGGAGCTGCGCCACATCCGGTAGCCAGTCGCGATCCGCGCGCGCCGGGATGTGGAGCCACCACCCGAGCAGGGCCACCCACACGAGCGCGACGCCGGCGAGTCCGCGCTTGCCGGCGACCAGGGGAAGGAGCAGCGACACCGCGACGAAGCCCGCCACCAGCAGACCGGCGACCAGGCGCGACTCGGGCCCGTCGAACCACAGCGCGAGCCCGCCCCACGCGATGAACGCCACTCCGACCAGCGTGAGCAGGCCGGCAACCACCACGGCGCCGATGCGGCGAGCGAACCTCACGATCGCGTCAGCGTGCTGCGTCGAGGGGACGGCTCATGGCCAACCGGCGCGACGAGTCGAGCGACGCGGGCCAGCTTGTTCCAGAAGCGCATTTCGCTGTCGACGGGCAGCTCGCGGCACGAGGGCGACGGCCGGACCCAGTCGATCCGGGCCGTCGTGGTCCCGGAGCGCGTGCAGGTGACCATGTTCGTGATCGAGGGAGGCGCGCGGACCGACCCTCTGCCTCCCGGCGGCGGCGTGCTCCGGCGGCGAAGCTCGTTGGCCCGCTGGACGCGGCTCGGCGGAGGCGCCGGGTGGCGCCTCCGCCGAGGGGGGGGCGGGAACCTCGATCGAGTCCGGTCAGCGGCGGATGCGGATGGGGAGGTCGACGGGGATGCTCGTGGCGCCGTCGGCGTCGCTCGCGACGATGTGCAGCGTGAACTTGCCGGGACGCACGTGCCTTAGGGAGAGGGTCGCGGCGAAGGCGCCGGCGGACGATTGGGTGACGGTCGCCTGGCCCACGACCTTGTGCTTCTTGTTGAGGAGCTGGATCGTGGCCGTCGCCGGCTCGTCGAGGTCGAGGGCGAGCGACAGGGTGCGCGGACGACCGAGGTCACGGAGGCTGAGCACCGCCTCGAGGTGGCCGATCGATACCACCGGTGGCTGGTTGACGAGGGTGACCGTCGCGTCTGACCCGGCGACGGTCGCGAAGTCGGAGGCGGCGACGGCGCGGTAGTGGAGCGTCGAACCAGTGAGGAGGCCGCTTGCAAGAGCGTCGAACGTCGTCGGGACGACGCTGACGCCGAGCGTCTCCGTCGTGCTGCTCGAGCCGTATGCGGCCGTCGCACCGAAGTCGAAGTGGACGCGGGCGCTCGAGCCGCCCGGGTTGGCGGCGCCGTGGAGTGTTACGCTCGACGAGGTCTGGCCGGTCGCGGCGAGCGTCTCGACGTCGCTCGGCGCGAACGCCTGGGCGAAGAGCTTCTTCGAGCCGGGCGCGCCGGCCGTGAAGAGGAAGAACGGGGTCCCGACGGCGCCCCCCTGGCAGGCGGAGCCGTCCGCATTGGTCGGGTTCGCCGTGCACGTGGACGAGATCGGCGTGCGCTGCGGGTTGGCGACGTCGGTGAACGCGGACGCCGCGACGCCGTCGGGCGTGTCGAGCACGAACGTCGGCGCCGCGGCTCCGCCCTCGAAGTGGCCGACGAAGGTGAGGAGGCTCGTCCCGACCTGCTCCTGCCACGAGATGTAGGGCACGTTGCCGGCAAACGTGATGTCGGGCCGACTCGCGTCGTTGTGCGCGTTCGACACGGCCAGGCCGCCGTTGAACAGCTCGAAGTGATCGCCGCCGACGAGCCGCGAGACGTAGATCACATGCCGCCCGCCGCCGAACTCCTCCTCCCACGCCACCCACGGGACGGTCGGCTGGCCCGCTGTCATCGTGCCCGCCGCGACGCGGGGGTTCAGAGCGTCTCTGCCCGCGATCTTGTTCAGCGAGCACGCGTCCTCGTTCGCCTGGGACTCGGCGCACGGACCGAAGTGGTTCGCGCCGGAGACGTCGAGCACGTTCGACTGGCCCGCGGTGCCGTTGCCGACCGCGACCCACTGGAAGCCGCCGTCGGCCGTCGCGTTCGCGACCGCCTTCGCGGCGAAGACCATCTGGTTGCTCCGGAGCCCCGTGAGCTTGGTGTCGTTCTCCTCGTACCAGACGACCCACACGACCGTGTCGTTCTTGCCGGTGAAGGCGATGTCCGGCTCGACGCCGGCGCGCGTGGGGTCGATGTTCAGCGTCGGGTCGATCGTGTCGTCGGGCGGTGTCGGCTGGCCCGAGGCGAGACGGTCGAGCCCGACCTGCTGCCAGCAGAAGCCGTTCAGGTTGTTCGCGGCCGACGGCTTGAAGCCGGTGCACGCCGTTCCCGCCCCCGGCTGCTTCACGCCCTTCGCCACGAAGATCTGCCGCGACACGTCCGCGTCGGCGGCGGCACCGTCGTTCTCCTCCCACGCGATCCACGGCACGGGATCGTTCCCCGCGGTCGTGGCGCCCCCGGCGACCGACGGGTTCTCCGCCGTCCGGTCGGTGTGGATGTTGAGCGACGGCACGTGCGCGCCGGCGGCACGGTCCTGGCCGGAGGGAAGCCACAGGTTCGCACCGGCGTTGAAGCGGCTGGCGAAGATGTTCGTCGAGTCGCCGAGCTGCGCATTGGGCTCGTACCAGGCGACCCAGGGGGTGGCGCGGCCGGGCCCGGCGAAGTCGATCGACGGCGCCTCGGCCACCACGGTGGGGGTGATGTTGAGCGACGCCGGGAGGCCCTCCGTGACCCAGGCGCCGTTCTTGAACGCGCGGACGAAGATCTGCTGCCAGCGGCCGACCTTCTGCTCGAACGTCGCCCACGGGATCTGGACGCTGCCGGCGACGACCGTGCCACCGGCCACGTCGACGAGGCCGGCGTCCTGGTTCGGATCGATCGAGTTCGTCGGATCGTCGTTCACCTGGGCGCCGTTCGGCGGGAGCGATACGAAGGCCGCCGAGGCGGGGGGAGCGAGAAGCAGCGCCCCGGCAAGCATCGTCGCGAGACCAAGGCCATTGAGTGCGCGGGTCATTTCGAAGCCTCCTCTTCCGCCCGCGTGGCCTCCTGCCAACCCCGGACGGCTGTGTTTTGCCTCTCTACGCGCAGCTCGTGACGCTGGATGACGGGGGCCTGGAGTCCGCCGGTCAATGTGGATATGACCCGGCGCGGGGGCGATGCCTCGGACCATCGGTGCGGTGCTGGTGCTATGCCTTCTCGCCGCGCCGGTCGTGCGCGGCGACGACGATGTCAACTGGCGGGATCGGGTCACACTCATCGCCA
>VBLA01000085.1 GCA_005879245.1 Deltaproteobacteria bacterium | reverse complement strand
ATGAGATCAACCGTCTCATCATCCCGGCGACGCTCCTCAGGCGCATCGGTCAGGGTGGGCTGCCGTTCGCGGATTTCCTCCAGCAGCTCGACCGGGAGATCGCCGACCGGGCCGCCTGGCCTCCGGCGGTTGCGGGGCCCCTCGAGCGGGAAGTGCGGGCGGCCGAAGTGGCCAAGCGGGTCGTCGCCTACGCGGCTCGCCTGCTGATCGAGCGCGGCCTCGCCTCCCTCAAGGACAAGCAGCAGCACCTCGAGATCTTGAGCAACATGATCATTGACGTCTACGCCATGGACAGCGTGGTGAACCGCACTCGCCTGCTCATGGGCCACGGGGCGGCCGACGATGACGCACTGCGGCTCGCGATGACCAACGTCTTCGTGTCGTCGGCCAACGAACGGGTGATCGACGGGGCGCGGCGTCTCCTCGTCAACGAGCTCGAAGGCGAGGAACTCCGCACGCATCTCCGGCTGGAAGCCATCGTGCCGCACATGCCGATCCGCACGATCGCGGTGAAGACGCGGATCGCGGAGGCTCTCGTGGCGCGGGGCCTGGGGCCGGTGTTCCTACGTTGAGGGCCCGGCAGGGAGGGAGGACCGGGTGAGCAGGGACGCCGACGGGCCAGCGCTCCCGGCCGCCCTGCGGAGTGTCGACTAGCGGGCGGCGGCGCGCCGACCACCCCCGCGGACGCTGCTCTTCCGCAGCTTCTCCTCGAGGGCGGCGGCCACGAACTCCATCACCGAGATGCCGTTGTGGACGCAGAACAGCTTGATCTCGCGATGGAGACCCTTCGGGATGCGGGTCGCAAGCTGGATGAGGACATCGTCTTCTTTCGCCATCGGAGCCTCCCCCCACGCCCGCGGGGGCGGGTCGAAGAGCTATTTAGCTTATTAAGGGTATGATGGCAACAGGGGGGTGCGAAGGCTTGTCGGAGAGCGGGTGGGACGATTTCTCTTAATGTTTTCTACCAATGCGCCCTGCCTTGCCGGGCGCCCCGCGCTCACGTCTAGGCGGGAGCTATTCCTCCCGGCGAGGAGGGAGGGCGTCGCGCCGTAAGGCGTGAAGGTTCCGCTCCACGACCTCGAGCTGGCGGCCGAGCTCGACGATGTGCAGCTGCGCGCGGACGCGGGCGAAGAGTTCGGGCTTGTTGATCGGCTTGGTCAGGAACTCGCTCACGCCACGGTGCATGCCCTCGAGGCGGGTGTCGAGGTCGTCGCGTGCGGTGAGGAGAATCACCGGGGTGCGGGAGCCACCTTCGCGCAGCGCCGTGCAGACCTCGAAGCCGTCCATGCCGGGCATCATCACGTCGAGCAGGATCAGATCGACCCCCCCGTCGGCCACGATGCGCAGGCATTCGTCGCCGGATTCGGCCTGTCGTGTGCGGTAGCCCTCGCGCTCGAGCAGACGGGCGGCGACGTCGCGCGAACCGGGATCGTCGTCCACTACCAGGATGAGGGGTGGCTCGGCGGACAGCGTCATTCCGACACCTCTTGCTCATCGTCCGCGTCCGTTCCCCGGCGCCGGCGCAGCTTGGCGACCAGGGTGGTGCGCTTCAAGCCAAGCAGGCGGGCGGCCGCCTGTTTGTTGCCCTTCGTACGACGGAGCGCCTCCTCGATGAGGCGATTCTCGAACTCCTCCACCGCGGTGTTGAGATCGAGGCCATCCTCGCCCAGGGTGGGGCGCGGGATCTTCTTCTCCGAGATGAAGGAACGCATGCTCGGCGGCAGGTGCTCGACGCCGATCAGGCCGTCCTCCGAGAGGATCACGAGCCGCTCGAGGAGATTCTCGAGCTCGCGCACGTTGCCCGGCCAGTCGTACTCCCAGAGGTGGACCATTGCCTCCTCGGCGATGCGGGCGGGGCGGCCCGAGCGCTTGCGGTTGTGCTTCTCGAGGAAGTGGCTGGTGAGAAGCGGGATGTCCGACCGCCGCTCGCGGAGAGGCGGCATGACGATCGGGATCACCTGCAGGCGGTAGAAGAGATCCTCGCGGAAGTTCCCCTCCTCGACCTCGGCCGCGAGGTCCTTGTTCGAGGCGGCGAGGACGCGAACGTCCACCTTGAAGACGCGGTCGGCGCCGACGGGACGGATCTCGCGGTCCTGGAGAACCCGGAGGAGCTTCACCTGGAGGGTGGCGCTCATCTCGCCGACCTCGTCGAGGAAGATGGTGCCCCCGTTCGCGAGCTGGAACATGCCGGCCCGCTGGCCGATCGCGCCGGTGAACGCGCCCCGCTCGTGGCCGAACATCTCCGACTCGAGGAGCTCGGCCGGGATCGCGCCGCAGTTGACCGGAATGAAGGGGCGATCCACCCGGGGGCTGAGCGCGTGGACGGCGCGGGCGATCAGTTCCTTGCCCGTGCCGCTCTCGCCCATGATGAGGATGGTGGCGTCGGTGGTGGCCACCTTGCGGACGAGCTGGGTGATCTTCTGAATCAGCGGGTGTTCGCCGATCAGATGGGAATAGCCCTCGGCCGCTCCGTTCGTGACGCTCACGCTGCTCCTACTCTCCGGGTGCTGAAAACGTAACAGTCGCCCGACGCGGTCTCAATCAGAATGGCGAAACGCTTCTCACCCGTGCTATGCGCACTGCCATGCAGGGAGCCGATCGAGAGCTATATCGGCCGGGAACGTCAAATGGTTGAGGGCGGCCGTCGGGGTGGCCGTCGGGCTGACGGACGGGGCGCCCGCCACCTGCGTCCGGTCCGCCTCGTCCCGGGCTTCCTTCCTCCCGCCGAGGGGTCGGTGCTCATCGAGGTGGGCGCCACGCGGGTGATCTGCACGGCGACGGTCCAGGAGAGCGTTCCCCCCTTTTTGCGCGGTCAGGGGCGCGGCTGGGTGACGGCGGAGTACGCCATGCTGCCCCGCAGCGCGGCCGAACGGATCGAGCGAGAGCGGCGCGGCCCCGGAGGCCGCACCCACGAGATCCAACGTCTCATCGGGCGGAGCCTCCGGGCCGCGATCGACCTGGCCGCGCTCGGCGAGCGTTCGGTGCTCATCGACTGCGACGTCCTCCAGGCCGACGGTGGCACCCGCACCGCCGCGATCACCGGCGGCTACGTGGCCCTCGTGCTGGCGCTCGAGCGGCTGCGGGCCGCGGGTCAGGTTCCCCGACTACCGATCACGGGCAGCGTCGCCGCCGTCAGCGCGGGGATCGTTGACGGCCGCGTACTCCTCGATCTCGACTACGAGGAGGACCGCCGCGCCGAGGTGGATCTGAATCTCGTCATGACGGGCAAGGGCCGGCTGGTCGAGATCCAGGGTACGGCGGAAGGGAAGCCATTCACCCCAGCACAGCTCGAGCGCTTGCTCGCCGTGGCAGGGGAGGGGGTGCGGACGCTCACCGCCCTCCAGGCGAGCGTGCTGCGCCAGACGCGAGCAGAAGCGGACGGATGATTCCGCAGCGCCTCGTGCTCGCGACGGCGAACCGGGGGAAGACTGCCGAGCTCGCGGAGCTGTTACGCGAGTGGGGCACGATCGACGTGCTCGGCCTCGAACGCTTCCCGGGCCTCACCTGCCCCCAGGAGCGCGGGGCGACGTACGCCGAGAATGCCGTCTCGAAAGCGACGGCCGTGGCGGTGGCGACGGGTCTCCCTGCCTTGGCCGACGACTCGGGCCTCGAGGTGGATGCCCTCGGCGGTGCGCCAGGCATCTTCTCGGCTCGCTATGCGGGGCCAGGGAGCAGCGACGCACAGCGCGTCGCGAAGCTGCTGGCCGAGGTCGCTCGCGTGCCGGTGGATCGGCGGTCGGCCCGCTTCCGCTGCGTGGTGGCGATAGCCTGGCCCGAGGGACGCATCGAGACGGCCGACGGCGAGTGTCGGGGGCGCATCGCCAGCGCGCCGAGCGGCGTCGGCGGCTTCGGCTACGACCCCGTGTTCGTCTCCGACGATCTCGAGCGGACGTTTGCCGAGGCGACCCCCGCCGAGAAGCGGCGCGTGAGCCACCGGGCGCGCGCGCTCCACGCGCTCGGCGAACGCCTTCGATGCGCGTAAGCGGGCGAAGTTGCGTCGAATCGGGTCTCCATGTTAGGGACGAGCGTGAGTGGACGGGGCGTAGCGCAGCCTGGAAGCGCACCTGCCTTGGGAGCAGGTGGTCGGCCGTTCAAATCGGCTCGCCCCGACCAAAGCCAAGCCAATCCAAGGCGTTCGCGCCAGTAGCTCAGCTGGACAGAGCAACGGCCTTCTAAGCCGTGGGTCAGGGGTTCGAATCCCTTCTGGCGCGTGCCCGTGAGAGGAGAGGACGGCAGACGGTGGTGATGGTGAGTGTAGCTCAGTTGGCAGAGCACCGGGTTG